>NZ_JAWSTH010000018.1:0-75640 GCF_033542075.1 Conexibacter stalactiti | reverse complement strand
GGGGCGGCCGCCGGAGCGGCCGCGAGCGTCGCGGCGGCCTGCGCGGCGGGCGCGGGCGGCGGCGGCAGCGCCGGCAGCGCGACGCCGAGGTCCTGGAAGACCTGCTCGTAGAAGTCGCTCTCGCCCTGGAGCAGCTGCTCGATCCGCTGCAGGAAGCGGCCGGACTCAGCGCCCTGGATGATGCGGTGGTCGTAGGTCGAGGTCATCGACATGACCTTCTCGGCGCCGATCAGCTCGCCGATCGCGCCGAGACCGACCGGGTAGGCGATCGAGCCGGTCGCGACGATCGTGCCCTGGCCGGTCATCAGCCGCGGCACGGAGGCGACGGTGCCGATCCCGCCCGGGTTCGTCAGCGTGACGTTGCCGCCGGTCAGGTCGTCGGCGGTCAGCGTGTTCGTGCGCGCCTTCTCGACGAGCGCGTTGTAGGCGTCGAGGAAGCCTCTGAAGCTGAGCTGGTCGGCCTGTCTGATGACCGGGACCATCAGCGTGCGGCTGCCGTCCTTCTTCTCGACGTCGACGGCGAGGCCGAGGTTGACGCCGCCGTCGTCGACGCGATGCGGCTTGCCGTCGATCTCGGCGAAATGGTGCGCCATCACCGGCAGGTCGTGGCCCGCTCTGGCGATCGCGTAGGCGATCAGGTGCGTGAACGAGACCTTCACGCCGCCGGCCTTCAGCTGCTTGCGGCGGGCGTCGAGCGTCGTCGTCGTGAGCGTGCGGAAGGAGGTCGCCGTCGGGATCGAGCGCGACTCGTCCATGTATCTGGCGAGCATCGCCGCGCCGCCCTTGATGAGCGTCGCGCCGGCGGGCTTCGCCGCGGCGGCCGTGCCGTTCTTCGAGCGGCCACCGTTCTCGGCGGCGGCGAGCACGTCGTCCTTGACGATCCGGCCGGCGCGGCCGGAGCCGGCGACGGCGTCGAGCGGGACGCCGAGCGCGGCGGCCGCGCGGCGCGCGATCGGAGAGGCGTTGCCGGACTCGTCGAGCTGGCCCGGAGCGGCGCCCGGGGAGGGGGCGGCGGCGGGCGTGCTGTCGCCGCCGGTCGCGGTCGGCGCGGCGGGACCGGCGCCGGTCGCGTTCATGCGCGCCAGCACCTGGCCGACGGTGACGGTGTCGCCGGCGGCGACGAGCAGTTCGGTGACGGTGCCGGACGCGGGCGCGGGCACCTCGGCGTCGACCTTGTCGGTTGAGATCTCGACGATCGTCTCGTCGGCGGCGATCGTGCCGCCGGCCTCGACGTGCCATTCGAGCACGACGCCCTCGTTGACCGACTCGCCCATCTGGGGCATGACGATCTCGATCTCCTGGGCCTCGCCGGACGGGGCGGCGTCAGCGGCTGGCGCGCCGCCGTTCCCGTTGCTCGGCGCGGCCGCGCCGTCGCCGGGGGCGATCTCGGCGAGCACTGCGCCGACGGTGACGGTGTCACCCTCGGCGGCGAAGATTCTCACGACGGTGCCTGAGGTAGGGGCCGGAACCTCGGCGTCGACCTTGTCGGTCGAGATCTCGACGAGCGTTTCGTCAGCTTCGATCGAGTCGCCCTCAGCCTTGTGCCATTCGAGGACGGTACCTTCCGCCACCGAATCGCCCATCTGGGGCATGACCACCTGGACTGTCGTGTCCACGGACATCTCGTTGTCTGACAATAGCGATTCGTCGGCGTCGAGCATGTCCACGTGATCGGTTCCCTCTTAGGAAGTTTGAACAGGGTTGTCTCGGCGTCGCCGATGCTGCTCCCAGAGGAAGCCGGCGGTGCCCGCGAAGGGGCCGAGCCCGCCGATCACGGCGACGACGACGGCGAGCCAGAAAGGGATCGTGCGACGGCGCGCGGCGACGATGCAGAGCAGCGACATCGCTATCCAGATCAGGCCGTGCGCCCAGCCGAGCAGCAGCGTCGCGGTCTCGTTCTCGGGGCCGAACGCGAACACGAGCAGTCCCGCGTAGACGCCGGAGTGGACGAACGACAGGATCTCGAGGAAGCGGAAGGAGGGGAAGCGGTGCAGGCTCGGTGCCTCTTCCCGCGCCCGCACGCGCGCGAGCGGATCGGCCGGGGCGGCCTTCATGCCAGCAGCGTCGCCATGCGGCGAACCGTCTCGTCGGCCTCGGCGGGCCACTGCTCGATCGCCGCCGGCCACCAGGCGTGGGCGTCGTGCTCGTCGTCGGGGACCGCCTCGGCGCCGGGCGGCAGCCAGGCCAGCCCGACGAGGAAGGCGAGCCCGTTCGGCGTCGCCGCCAGCGCCTCGACCGTCAGCCGCTCGGGCACGACCGACCACTCCTCCTCCAGCTCGCGCGTCATCGCCTCGACCGGACACTCGCCGATCTCGACCGCGCCGCCGGCGCCGAGCGTCCAGCGACCGGTCCACGACGCCAGCCACGCCGCCCGCCGCCCGGCCAGCCAGCGACCGTCGGCGTCGCGCACGACGCAGAGGACCGAGACGCTGCGCACGTCGGTGCTGCCGGTCAGCCGCAGCGACCAGCGCGCCGGCTGCAGTTCGAGATGCAGCCCGCCGTCGCGCTGCTCGAAGGAGGAGAGCCGCGCGGCGAGCCCGTCGTGGCTCGGGGAGCCGCGCTCGCGCAGCGCGGCCAGCGCCGCGTCGGCCGCGGCGGTGTCGGCGGCGGCGGGCACGAAGGCGTCGTCGCGCCAGGCGCAGGTGACGCGGTCGGGCGTCCAGGGACCGCGGGCGAGCATGTCGTGGGTCGCTGCCACGTCATGGACATTAGATGCTCGCGCCGCGCGGCGGGCCCGCGCGGTTACCCGTGCGCGGGGCGGCGCCGGCCGCATAGACTCGCGTCGTGGCGCGGCTGCGCAACCACTGGGGCTGGGGGTGGGAGGACGAGGCGCTCGCGCCCGACCAGCTGCGCGCGGCCGCCGCCGGCCTCGCGCAGCACCTTGGCTTCGGCGCGCCGGAACCTGAGCCGGCGGTGCCGCTGGAGCGCGTCGTGCTGCCGGATTCGCGCCTGCGCGCGCCCGCGAGCGCGCGTGAGGGACTGTTCGCCGACGACCTGCCGACGCGCGTGCGCCACACCTACGGTCGCGCCTACCGCGATGTCGTGCGCGGTTTCCGCGGTCGCTTCGACCATCCGCCCGACCTCGTCGCGCGCCCGCGCGACGAGCGCGAGGTCGAGCAGGTGCTGGAGTGGGCGGCCGGCGCCGGCGCGGCCGTGATCCCGTTCGGCGGCGGCACGAGCGTCGTCGGCGGCGTCGAGGCGCGCGTCGCCGGCGCGTACGCCGGCGCGGTCTCGCTCGACCTGACGGCGCTCGACCGCGTGCTGGAGGTCGACCCCGTCTCGCGCGCGGCGCGGATCGAGGGCGGGATTCTCGGGCCGGCGCTGGAGGCGGGGCTGGCGCCGCACGGGCTGACGCTGCGCCACTACCCGCAGTCGTTCCAGTTCTCGACGCTCGGCGGCTGGATCGTGACGCGCGCCGGTGGCCATTTCGCGACGTTGCAGACGCACGTCGACGACCTCGTCGAGTCGGTCCGCGCGATCACGCCGGTCGGCCTGTGGGAGTCGCGGCGGCTGCCGGGCTCCGGTGCCGGGCCGAGCCCCGACCGGCTGCTGCTTGGCTCCGAGGGGACGCTGGGGATCGTCACCGAGGCGTGGCTGCGGGTGCGGCCCAAGCCCGTCCACCGCGCCGGGCGCGCGGTGCGCTTCGCGACCTTCGAGCAGGGCGGCGCGGCGCTGCGCGCGCTCGCGCAGTCGGGTCTGCACCCGGAGAACTGCCGCCTGATCGACGCGCGTGAGGCGGCGCTGACGTTCGCCGGCGACGGCTCGGCGGCGCTGCTGGTGCTCGGCTTCGAGTCTGCCCACGAGCCGGTCGACGGACGGCTGGCGAGCGCGCTTGCGCTCTGCCGCGAGGCCGGCGGGACGTGGGAGGAGCGGGCCGAAGGGGCGCGCGGCGGCGCGGTCGGCAGCTGGCGGGAGGCGTTCCTGCGCGCGCCGTACGTGCGCGACGTGCTGGTCGCGATCGGGGTGCTGTCGGAGACGTTCGAGACGGCGATCACGTGGGATCGCTTCGACGGCTTCGTCAGCGCCGTGCGCGAGGCTGTTGGCACGGCGGTGCGCGAGCAGTGCGGGGAGGGGCTGGTGACCTGTCGCGTCACGCACGTCTACCCCGACGGCGCGGCGCCCTACTTCACCGTCGTGGCACCGGTCGCGCGCGGGGAGGAGGTCGAGCGCTGGGACGCGATCAAGCAGGTCGCCGGCGAGGCGATCCTGGCGGCCGGCGGCACGATCACCCACCACCACGCCGTCGGCCGCGACCACCGCCCGTGGTACGACCGGCAGCGGCCGGAGCCATTCGCCGAGGCGCTCCGAGGTGCCAAGTCGGCTGTCGACCCGGCCGGAATCCTGAATCCTGGGGTTCTGCTCGGTCCAAGTGGTCCGGCGCGGGCGCGTTGAACACCATCTGCTGTTCTTCACCATTCCTGTGCAGTAGCTGCCGAGCGCCGGTCGGTATGCTCGACTGGTAAAGAACCTTTGTCTGGTTCAGCTGGCTGAATCGCCGTCGTCTGAACAGCAGCATTCAGTAGTGAACTTTCAGCGCTTGGCCTTGATTGGCTCGCCCGCGCGACGAAGCATTTGCGGCGATGACAGCCTCGCTGCCGCCGTCCTGTCCGCCCCCGAACCGGCGATCGCACATCCCCCAGCGATCGTCGCGGTGTCCTGTGCGCGCCCCCTTCCAAGCGCACCGGCACGCTGGCCCGGCCGCTCCTCCCGCAGCGGCCGACGCTTGCTAGCGAAGGCGACAACGGTGCACGAGCACTGCAGGGCGGCCTTGGCGGGCCGCAAGCTCGCCAAGGCCGCCCGCAGCAGCGGCTGTCGCGCGTACGCTCCCGCGACCGCGCGACAGCCGCTGCTGTCATCCCAGGTTGCAGCGAACCGTCGCGGAGGTCGCCGATGAACCAGCCCCTGCCCGAGTCGCCCGACGTCGTCGACGCGCGCGTCGTCAAGGCGCTCTCGCACCCCACGCGGGTGCGCATCCTCGAACTGCTGCAGGCGCGTGAGCTGGCCAGCCCGGTCGAGCTGTCGAGTGAGCTCGACATCCCGCTCGGGACCGTCAGCTACCACGTCAGACGGCTGGAGCAGCTCGGCTTCATCGAGCTGGCGACCCGCACCCAGCGGCGCGGCGCGATCGAGCACCACTACCGCGCCCGCGCCGCGCTCGACCAGCCCCGCCGCAGGCGCCGCCGCCGCGCCGCCAGTGAGGACGGCGCCGCGCCCGGAGAGGTCGCCGCGCGGCTGCTCGACGACGCCCACGGCGCGCTCGCGCGCGGCGGCTTCGACGCCGTCGAGGCGCGTGCCGACTCGCGCGCGCTGCGGCTCGACGAGCGCGGTTGCAGACAGGCGCGCGCGCTGCTGGAGCGGTGGGCGGCGAGGCTGGAGGCGGTCGAGCTGTCCAGCGCCCGCCGGATCGCGAGAGCGAACGGCAATGGCAACGGCGGGCGCACGTCGACCGCCGTCGTGCTGCTGTTCCCGCTCGACGACTGAGGCGTCGGCGGGCGCGCGGGCGCGGCACCGGCCGCGCTCACGCGTGATGCGCCCGCCGTGTCCGACGGCGGGCGCGGCGCCGCGGCTTCGCTAGACGCTGCGGCGCTCGAGGTCGCTGGTCGCGCCGCCGCCGACCGTGGTCGTCGCGACCGCGTCGACGACGTCCTCCTCCTGCTCCTCCAGCTCGTTGTCGTGCTGGCCGTCGCAGAGGACGCGGAAGTTGCCCGACGTGCCGCTGTCGGTCTGGATCGTGATGCCGGGGAGGATCTCCTCGCCCTCCTCGAAACCGAGTCGCTCGATGTCGAAGTGCGCCATCCCGATCCCGAAGGCGGTGTGGGTGGGGTTCTCGCGGTCGTGTGCGGCGATCGCCTGGGCGAAGCGCTCGAGGTTCTTCGCGACTTTGCTCGTGTCGGCCATCGTGTGAGGGAGCCTAGCGCGGGTCCGGCGACAGGGCCAGTGAGCCGCTGTCAGGCCCGTTCGATCAGCTCGATCCGGTAGCCGTCGGGGTCGCGCACGAAGCAGAGCCGCGAGCCGCCCTCGCGCACCCGGTACGGCGGCTTCTCGGGCGTGATGCCCTGTCTCGCGAGCTGCTCCAGCGTCGCGTCGAGGTCGGCCGCGGAGATCGCGATGTGGCCGTAGCCGGTGCCGATCTCGTACGGCTCTTCGCGCCCGATGTTGTACGTCAGCTCCAGCCGCGCGACGTCGCCGTCGCCCGGCATGTTCATGAAGACGTTGACCGCCTCCTCGCGGATCGGCACGCGCCGGACCTCCTCGAAGCCGAGCGCCTCGTAGAAGGCGATGGAGCGATCGAGCTCGAGGACTCGGTAACAGGTGTGGATGAACGCCATGCAGCCCAGCCTAGCGAGCGATCCGAGCGCCGCACCGACCGACGGTCCCAACCGCCGTCGCGATCTTCCGACCGCCGGTCCATGGTCTTCGCGGCGGTGCGCTCCTAGGGTCGGCGGCTTCCCCACGAAGGAGTCTCGTTGCACCGCTCTCGAAGATCCCTCCCAGCGGCCGGGGCCGCGCTGGCAGCGCTCGCCGGCGGCCTGTTCGCGGCGGCGCCGGCGTCCGCCTTCAACTACGTCCCGGCCGCCAACGGCGCCACCTGGGGCGTCCACGACGGCGCCGCGCCGGCGCTCGACACCGGCTCGATCCGCAACGTCGTCGGCTCGGACGCGCTGATCGGCTTCGGCGGCATCCGCGTGCGCGTCGCGCAGAGCCCGCAGCCGCGCTTCAACGGCGAGCTGATGCGCGGCTTCGGGTTGCGCTTCGACAACTACGAGGACTTCAGATCGACGAGCGCGATCGATCTCGGCGGGATCGAGATCTCCCGCGCCATCCACGTCGAGCGCTCGGCCAACTGGACCCGCTGGGTCGACACCTTCACGAACACGACCAACCAGACGCAGACGGTCGAGGTCGTCTTCGGCGGGCAGACCGGCTACACCCGGACGGTCGGCAGCAACGGCAGCAACTCGGCCGGCTGGCAGACGGGCATCGTCGAGACCAGCAGAAACGACGGGGCGCTGACGGCGGCCGACAGATGGTCGCTCGTGCAGGCACCGGTGGAGAACGCTGACACAGCGCCCAGATTCAGCGGCCCCTCCGGCGTCGCCTTCGGCTCGATCTCGCGCAGCTCGAACTTCTTCACCGGCGCCTTCGACAACGCGATCGCGACCAGCGGCCACGAGGCCAACTACCAGGGCTACGCGAACACGCTGACGCTGAGACCGGGCGAGACGAGATCGCTCGTCAACTTCGTCGTGATCGGCACCCGCACCGAGACGCCGGCGACCGAGCTGGCGACCGTCCGAACGGCCGTCACCGACCTCGTCGCCGACCCGGTGCTCGACGACCTCTCCGTCGGCGAGCTGTGCACGATCGCGAACTGGCCGCTCGCCGGCCTGACGATCCCGGGCTTCGACCCGGCCGACTGCGCGGCCGCCGTGCCGACGCAGATCCCGACGAGAGAGGCCGGCGACGAACCGGAGGCGATGACCGCCTCGCCGTACGACGTGACCGGCAAGACGCTGACGCAGCTGCAGGCCGACATGGTCTCCGGCGCGACGACGTCGGAGCAGATCACGCGCGCCTACCTCGACCGCATCGCCGCGTACGACGTCGGCCCGTTCGGCTTCCACTCGTACATCACCGTCGCCAGAGACGCGATGGCGCAGGCGCGGGCCGCCGACGCCGCACGCGCCGCCGGCAAGAGCAGCCCCGTGCTCGGCATCCCGGTCGCGGTGAAGGACCTCTACAGCACCAAGGACATGCCGACGACCGGCGGCTCGCTCGTCTTCGACGGCTTCCAACCCAACAAGGACGCCTTCCAGGTCGCGAAGCTGCGCGACGCCGGCGCCGTCATCCTCGGCAAGGCCAACCTGTCCGAGTACGCCAACTCCGGCTTCTTCAGCGAGAGCGGCTACGGCCAGGTGTGGAACGCCTTCGGCCCGTCGAAGTCGTCGATCGGCTCCTCCGGCGGCTCGGCGACGGCGGTCGCGGCGTCGCTCGCGGCGGTCGCGCTCGGCTCGCAGACCGGCGACTCGCTGTGGGGCCCCTCCTCGGGCGCCTCGCTGTACTCGCTGCGCGGCACCGACGGCATCGCCTCCGGCAGCCGCGTGATGCCGCTGACGTGGGGCCAGGACTTCGGCGGCACGATGGCGCGCTCGCTGCCCGACCTCACCGCGATGCTGAACGTCACGACCGGCACCGACCCGGAGGACGAGTGGACGGTCGAGGCCAACGCCGACGCCCGCCGCCCGGCCGACTGGTCGACGGCGCTGGATCCGAACGCGCTCAGAGGCAAGACGATCGGCTACTACGCCGCCGCCTTCCCGGCCGGCTTCGGCATGCCGGCGACGCGTGACGCGATGCTGGCGTCGTTCGCGTCCTTCAGAGCGGCCGGCGCCAACGTCGTCGAGATCCCGGCGCCGCCGAGCGGCCCGCCGAGCAGCAACGCCCTCCTCGGCGACCGCGGCTTCGAGGGCTGGGCGCGCTGGCTCGAGCAGCACCCGGAGTCGGCCTACGACGACGCCGCGCAGATCATCACGTCGCAGAGACGGCTCGTCTACAGCCGCTACAGAGGCGCGTACAGCGGCAGCGGCCGCATGACCAGCTCGCAGGTCGCGTTCTGGAAGCAGTACCGCGCCAGCTACAAGGCGATCCTCGCCAGATGGATGGACGACAACGGCGTCGACGCCGTCGTCTACCCGGGCCTGCTGAGCGACATCGGCCTCAACGACACGGTCACGCCGAGCTTCGCTCGCATCGATCCGCAGTCGTCGGCCTCCGGCGTCCCGACGGTGATATTCCCGGGCGGGAGCAACAACCACGGCGAGCCGTTCAACCTGCAGCTGCAGGGCCGTGCCTTCGACGACGCGAAGCTGATCGGCTACGCGTACGCGTACGACCGCATCCAGCAGGGTCACCGCGAGACCGACAAGGCGCCGGCGCTGCCGTACGACCCGTCGTACACGCCGAGACCGATCGTGATCGAGAAGCCGGCGCCGCCGGTGACCACGCCGCCGGCCCCGGCGCCCGCCAGACCGGTCGCCAGAAGAGTGGCGATCAGCGCGACGTTCGCGAGAACGGCGACCGTCAGAGGCGGCAAGGTGCGGTTCGTGCTCGCCAACAGATCGGCGGCGAGCGTGACCGGCACGGTGACGCTGCGGGCGAAGGTCGGCAGACGCACGATCGTGCTCGGCAGCGCGAAGGTGAGCGTCGGGGCGAGAGGTCGCAAGACGCTCGTCGTGACGCTGACCAGAGCGGCGAAGAGAGCGCTCGGCAGACGCGCGAGAATCGCCGCGACGGCGACCTACGCGCTGAGCAACCCCACCGGCGCCAAGACGACGAAGACGGCGAAGCTGACGATCAGGCTGCGCTGAGACGGCCGGCGGCCCGGCGCGCCGCAACGCGCCGGACCGTCGTTCGACCACCGGTCGGAATCGCGATCCCGAGGTTCCGACCGGCGGTCCATGGTCAACGCGACGGCCGCTCCTTAGGCTCAGACGATCTGATGACCGCGGCGTCCCAGGCGCCGCGGTCCCGTCGTGCTGACCTGACAAGGAGAACCCTTGCCGTCTCGTCCCAGACGCTCCCCGGAGCACTCCCCGCCGCGCGGGCGCCGCGCCGGGCTCGCCGCGATCGCGGCCCTGACCGCAGGCCTCGCCGTCGCCGCGCCGGCATCGGCGGTCAACTACGTGAGAACCGCCAACGGCGCGCTGCTTGCGATCAACGACGCTGCCGCGCCAGGACTCGACACCGGGGCGATCGGCAGAGCCTATGGCGCAGCCGTCGCCAACCAGAACAGCGACGCCGCCGTCTACGGCTTCGGCGGAATCCGCGTCGCCGTCGACACGCAGCCGACGCCGCGCCTCAACGGCGAGGTGATGCGCGGGTTCGGGCTGCGCTTCGACGGTCTGGAGCGGTTCACGACGACGAAGGCCGTCCAGCTGGGACAGGTCTCGATCGCACGCGACATCCTCGTCGAGCGCGGCGACGTCTACACGCGCTACTTCGACACGTTCTCGAACACCAGCGCGACGCCGGTGAGAGTCTCCGTCTCCTTCGGCGGCGCGCTCGGCATCAACCGCAACAACAGACAGAGCGCCGTCGCCGCGACGTCCAGCAGCGACAGAGCGATCGGCTCCGACGACTCGTGGGTGACGGTTCACTCGCCGTCGCCGGGCTACAGCTTCAGCGGTCCCGTCGGCGTCGCGCTCGGCACGCCGGCGGTCTTCGCCGGCTTCAGCGGGACCGGCCAATACCAGCGCGACCCGTTCCTCACGCCGCTGCCGACGACCGGCCAGCAGGCCAACTTCTATGGCTACAACGCGACGCTGACGCTCCAGCCCGGCGAGACGAGATCGATCGCCCGCTTCGTCGTTGTCGGCAGAGTCGAGACGTCGGGCACCGCCGGCCAGCAGGTCACCGCCGTCAACGGCGCCGTCGCCGGTCTTGCGGCCGCGCCGGACTTCGCCGGCCTCTCGACCGCCCAGATCTGCTCGCTCGCCAACTGGGACCTGAGCACGGTCCCGGGCTTCAACGTCGCTGACTGCGCCGCGGTCAGACCGCTCGAGGTGGACCCGCCGCAGCAGGCGCAGGAGCCCGTCACGAGCTCGCCGTACGACGTCGTCGGCAAGTCGCTGACGCAGCTGCAGGCCGACATGACAGCCGGCGTGACGACCTCCGAGGAGATCACCCGCGCCTACCTCGACCGCATCGCCGCGTATGACACCGGCCAGTTCGGCTTCCATGCCTTCATCCACGTCTCCGAGACGGCGATCGACCAGGCTCGCGCCGCCGATCGCGCCCGCGCGGCAGGCAAGAGAAGCCCGGTGCTCGGCATCCCGGTCGCGGTCAAGGATCTCTACGACACGAAGGACATGCCGACGACCGACGGCACGTACGCGCTCGACGGCTACGTCCCGAGAAGCGACGCCTTCCAGGTTGCGAAGCTGCGCGACGCCGGCGCCGTGATCCTCGGCAAGGCCAACCTCTCGCAGTTCGCCAACTCCGGTAGCCAGAGCGACTCCAGCTACGGCCAGGTCTGGAACGCCTTCAAGCCGTCGAAGTCCTCGCTCGGCTCCTCGGGCGGCTCGGCCGTCTCGGTCGCGGCCAGCATGGCCGCGTTCGCAATGGGCACGCAGACGGGCGTCTCGCTCTACGCGCCGTCGACCGGCGCCGGCCTGGCGACCTTCCGCGGCACCGACGGCATGCAGTCGGCCAGCGGCGTGATGCCGCTGACCTGGGCGACCGACTACGCCGGCGCGATCGGCCGCACGGTCTCCGATCTCGCCGGGATCCTCAACGTCGTCGCGGGCACCGACCCGGCTGATGAGCAGACGCTCGCGACCGACGCGCACAAGCCGGCCGACTGGGCCGCGTACCTCGACGCGAACGCGCTGAGAGGCAAGAAGATCGGTTACCTGCCCGCCTCGTTCGTCTCGGGCTTCGCCTCCGACGACGGCACCGCCGACGCGGTCAGAGCGAGATTCGCCGCGATCGAGGCCGCGGGCGGCACGATGGTCGAGATGTCGGGCGCACCGACGAGACCGGCCAATGGCGCCAGCGGCGGCAACGCCAACGTCGAGGGCTGGGAGCGCTACATCGCTGCCCATCCCGAGTTCCCCTACGCGTCGGCTGCGGGCATCCTCCAGTCGCCGAGAAACCTGCCGTACAACCGCACCGGCGGCACGGCGAGAGGCTACGACGACGAGAACGCCGCGAGACTGCTCAAGTTCCGCGCCGACTACCGCGTCACCGTCGCGCAGTGGATGGACCAGTTCGGCGTCGACGCCGTCGTCTACCCGGGCTTCCTCAGCGACGTCTACGACAACGACAGCTCCGCCGCCGACTCCGGGCTCAGCTCCGACCGCGGCTCGGGCGTCCTGACGCAGAACGCCGGCCTGCCGACGGTGATCCTGCCGGTCGGCACCAATCCGCACGGCGACCCGATCTCGATGCAGCTGATGGGCCGCGAGTGGAGCGACCCGCAGATCCTCGGGATGGGCTACGCGCTGGAGCGGGCGACCGGTCCGCGCCCGCAGGCGACGACCGCGCCGGCGCTCAGATACGTCGCCGGCACCACGCCGAGACCGATCGTGATCGAGGTCCCCGGCCCGTCGGTGACGCTGCCGCCGGTCCAGACGCCCCCGCAGGAGTCGAGACCGACGCCGACCCCGACGAGAGTCGCGATCGCGACGACGCTGCCGAAGACGGCGACCGTCAGAGGCGGCAAGGTCCGCTTCGTGCTCGCCAACAGATCGGCCGCGAGGCTGACCGGCACCGTGACGCTGCGGGCGAAGGTCGGCAGACGCACGATCGTGCTCGGCAGCGCGAAGGTGAGCGTCGGAGCGAGAGGTCGCAAGACGCTCGTCGTGACGCTGACCAGAGCGGCCAGAAGAGCGTTGGGCAGACGCGCCAAGATCGCCGCGACGGCGACCTACGCGCTCAGAAACCCGACCGGGGCGACGGCCACGAAGAAGGCCAAGCTCACGATCAGACTGCGCTGAGGAGGCGTGGGCGCGCCGCGGCGCGCCGCCCACGAGTCGCAGGCAGTTCCCGGCGGCGGTCCGGCTCTTTCACGAGTCGGGCCGCCGTCGGCGTTTAAGCTGGAGGCATGATCCTCGAACGCACCATGTCCGACGACTTCCTCACCAACACGTACCTGGTTGCGGACGGCCCCGGCGGATCAGCGGTGCTGATCGACGCCGGCGGCAGACTGGCGCCGCTGCTCGACGCGATCGAGCGCGAGCGGCTGACGCTCGTCTCGATCCTGCTGACGCACCACCACTGGGACCACGTCTCCGACCTCGACGCCGTGCTGGAGCGCTTCCCCGGCACGCCGGTGCTGATCCACGCCAACGAGCGCGCGCTCGTGCCGCAGGCGACCGGCGAGCTGGTGCCCGGCGAGCCGCTCTCGGTCGGCGGGCTGCGGATCGACCCGCTGCACACGCCCGGCCACACCTCCGGGATGGTCTCGCTGCTCGTCAGCGACGGCCATCAGCAGGCGCTCTTCACCGGCGACACGCTCTTCAAGGGATCGGTCGGCGGCGTGCGCGGGCCCGACCACACGACCTACGCCGACATCAAGTCCTCGATCATGGACACGCTGCTGAGACTGCCGGCCGACACGCCCGTCCATCCCGGCCACACCGAGCCGACGTCGGTCGGCGCAGAGCTGGAGAGCAACAGATTCGTGCGCGTCTGGAACGGGGTCGACCCGGAGGGCTCGCAGCCGTGCACCGCCCTGGGCGAGCCGGCGACGCTGATCCTGCTCGGCGACGACTACGACGGCGGCTACAAGGCGTGGGTGCGCTGGCCGGACGGCAGCGATGACATCGTGCCCGGCTCCAAGGTCGAGACGGCCTCCTAAGCTCTAACGCATGCCGTCCGACAGAATGCCGACGTCCCGCGTGGGGCGTACCGCGCGGATCGGCAGACTCGCGGCCGGTCAGGCGGTGCGTCAGGCGGCGACGCACGCCGCCAACGTGGCGCGTTCGAGAGAGGGCGCCCAGGTCGCGCTGGAGAAGCGCCACGTCGAGGCGGCCGAGCAGATCGTCACCGCGCTCGGCTCGATGAAGGGCGCGGCGATGAAGCTGGGGCAGGTGATGTCGTTCCTCGACGTCGGCCTCGTCCCGGAGGAGTACCGCGAGGAGTTCCAGGCGAAGCTCGCGAAGCTGCGCGACGCCGCCCCGAAGGTCGCGTTCAAGGACATGCGCAAGGTGATCGAGGAGGAGCTCGACGACCCGCTGGAAGAGGTCTTCGCGAGCTTCCAGGAGGAGCCGATCGCGGCCGCCTCGATCGGGCAGGTCTACCGCGCGCGGCTGCACGACGGTCGCGAGGTGGCGGTCAAGGTGCAGTACCCGGGCGTCGCCGCCGCGGTCCGCGCCGACATGGCCAACCTCGGCCTGATCATGCGGCTGATCAAGCGGCTCGCGCCGGGAATCGACGCGAAGGGCGTCGCCGAGGAGATCCGCCTGCGGATCGACGAGGAGCTCGACTACGAGCTGGAGGCGCAGAACCAGCGCTCGCTGGCGCGGATCTTCCGCGGCCATCCGTTCATCGTCGTGCCCGACGTCGTCACGAGGCTCTCGCGGGAGCGGGTGATCGTGATGGAGTTCGTCGAGGGGACCGGCTTCGAGGCGCTGAAGGAGCGGCCGCAGGCCGAGCTCGACCGCCTCGGCGAGATCGTCTTCCGCTTCTTCATGGGCTGCCTCTACCGCCACCACCAGTTCTCCGGCGATCCGCATCCCGGCAACTTCCTGCTGCAGGACGACGGCAGAGTCGCCTTCCTCGACTTCGGCCTCTTCAAGCGGATGGCGCCGGAGGAGGTCGAGACAGAGCTGGCCTGCCAGCGCGCCGTGACCGAGGGCGACGCCGTCAAGCTGCACGAGCTGCTCGGCGCCGCCGGCTTCCTGCCGCACCCGGAGAAGGTCGACCCCGACGCGGTGATGTCGTACGTCTCCGACTCGATCTGGTGGTACACGGTCGACGAGGAGGTCACGCTGACACCCGAGATCGCGACCCACATCGTGATCGAGTCGTCCGACATGCGCTCGTCGCACTTCCGCGAGATGCGCCATCAGGACATCCGCCCCGAGCACCTCTTCGGTCGCCGCATGGAGATGCTGACGCTCGCCGTCCTCTCGCAGCTGCGCGCCTCCGGCAACTGGCATCGGATAGCGCGCGAGTGGATGTACGGCGACGGCCCGGAGACCGAGCTGGGGCGGGAGGAAGCGGAGTTCTATGGCGCCGGTGCGGCAGCGCGCTGAGGCGCCGCAACGACAGCGGCGTGCTCAGCTCAGGGCGCTGCTGCGGCTCTTGGGGCTCGGGGCGTTCGTGGTTGTCTTGTTCGTCGTCGCGGCGTCGGTCTTCGGGCTGTCGTCGGAGGGGGTGCGGGATGCGGTCGACGACGTCGGTCCTCTGGCGCCGCTCGTCTTCATCGCCTTCTCGGCGGCGCTGACGGTCGCCTGCGTGCCGGGGCCGCTGCTGGCCGGCGCGGCGGGGCTGCTGTTCGGCACCGCGCTCGGGACGCCGACGGCGATCGCCTCCGCAACGCTCGGCGCGACCGCGGCGGCGCTGATCTCCCGTCGCTTCGGCGCCAGCGCGCTCGACGAGCTGTCGGGCAGACGCGTCACCGCGCTGCAGGACTGGATCGCCGCGCGCGGCTTCCTCGCGGTGCTGTACGCGCGGATCCTGCCGGCGGTGCCGTACAACCTCGTCAACTACGCGGCCGGCCTCACGCGCGTCCCGCTCGCCGTCTTCGCCGCCGCGACCGCGGTCGGCTGCGCCCCGCGCGCCTTCGCCTACGTCGCGCTCGGCGGCAGCCTCGACGACCTTGGCTCGCCGGAGGCGATCGTCGCCTTCTCCGTGCTGATCGGCATGGCGCTCGTCGGCCTCCTCTTCGCCGCCCGCGACGTGCGCGCGGCGAGAGCGGCGCGGCGCGAGGGCTGAGTCAGCGCGGGGCGGCGGCGCCCGCCGGCGCGCGCGTCTGCGTCAGCGCAGCGCCCAGCTCGCGCGCGAGCCGCTCGGGCTCACGCAGCAGCTGATGAGGTGCGATCTCGGGGCGGCTATCGACCTGAGATTGCGGGGGGAGCCGGGGCACCGGCGGATCAACGCGAGGGCCGCTGTTGCAGCTCTACACGAGACTGTGACTAGACAGTCTCGACTTGGAACAAGCTGGTCGTGCCGGGCTTGCCGGACGGCAGGCCGGCGGTGATGCCGATGCGGTCGCCGGGCTTGACCCAGCCGAGCTCGACGGCGCGGCGGCCGGCGTCCCTGATCAGCTCCTCGGTGACCTCGTGGCGACGCATCGACGCCGCCTCGACGCCCCACATCAGGCCGCAGCGGCGCACCGTCTCCTTGCCCGGGGACAGGGCGTAGATCGGGACGTTCGGGCGGTGGGCCGATATCAGCCGCGCGGAGCGGCCGGAGAGCGTCGGCACGACCAGCGCGGCGAGCCCCAGCTCCTGCGCGGCGACGCAGGCGGAGTGGGCGACGGTGTACGCGGGGTCGCGCGCGTCGCGGCGCACGCGCTCCTCGCTCCAGCGCTCGTACGGCAGCTCGCGCTCGGTCCGCTCGGCGATCCGCGCCATCGTTCTGACGACCAGCTCCGGATGGGCGCCGACCGCCGTCTCCTGCGACAGCATCACGGCGTCGGTGCCGTCGAAGATCGCGTTGGCGACGTCGGTCACCTCGGCGCGCGTCGGGCGCGTGGAGGTGATCATCGAGTCGAGCATCTGCGTCGCGGTGATCGCGGGGCGCGCCAGGCGGCCGGCGATCCGCAGCAGCTGCTTCTGCACGACCGGCACGTCCTCGATCGGAAGCTCGATGCCGAGGTCGCCGCGGGCGACCATCAGGCAGTCGGCGGCGCGGATGATCTCGACCGCGTTCTCGACAGCCTGTGGCTTCTCGATCTTCGCGATCAGCGGAAGCCTGGTGTGCTTGCGCACCTCCAGCACGTCCTCCGGCTCGCGCACGAACGAGAGCGCGACGAGGTCGACGCCGATCGACTCGCCGAAGGCCAGCAGCTCGAGGTCGCGCTTGGGCACGGCCGGCAGGCCCTTCGTCGAGCCGGGGATGTTGAGGCCCTGGCGGGAAGCGACGGGACCACCGGTCTCGATGATCGTGTCGACCTCGCCGGTGCTCTCGCGCACGCCTCTGACGGCGAGGCGGATGCGGCCGTCGGCGAGGTAGACGACGTCGCCCTCCTCGACCGCGTCGGGCAGGCCGCCCCAGGAGACGCAGATCGCGTCCTGGTCGCCCTCGTCCTCGCTGCCACAGCGCAGCGTCAGTCTGTCGCCGACGCGCAGGTCGACGTGGTCGTTGACGAGCGAGCCGATCCGCAGCTTGGGACCGGGCAGGTCCTGGAGGATCGCGACCTGGCGGCCGGCGCGGCTCGCGGCCTGGCGCACCAGTTCGACGTTCTCCTCGTGTTCCTCTCTCGACCCGTGGGAGAAGTTGAGGCGGGCGACATCGAGACCCGCCTCCACCATTCGAACGAGGACCTCTGGATCACGCGATGCAGGGCCGATGGTGGCAACGATCTTCGTACGACGCACGGCAAGGAACTTAGCGGGTAGCCGCCTTCGAGCCCGTTCTCGTCCCGTGAACCGGCGTCATTCCCGCCGAATGGGTGGTAGCCGATCGCCGCTGCGGGTGGTTCGGGCCGGCTGGACGGGGTACGTCGCGGCTTCCTTCGCCATCGGGCCAAAGCGCCGCGGGGGTTCGGCCGCTGGAGTATTGGGCACAAGATGCTGGGTAGCGGTTCAGCATGTCGAACCAGGGAGATGGCGCGGCGGACGCTTGACGGGTGCGCGAACCGCCCGTACGCTGCCAAGGCTGTTCAACGAAGAAAACCAAGTTCAATATGTTGACAACATCTATCGTGTACGACCCGCTCGAACGGGAGCAGCTGGGGGAGGTCGCCTTGACCGACCCGGCCGCCGTCCAGGGCATCGTCGACGCCGCCCGCGCGGCGCAGGACGGCTGGGCGCGCACGACGCTGGCCGAGCGCGCCGACCGTCTCGAGGCGGCCGCCGACGCGCTGCGCCCAGAGGCGACCGCGCTCGGCGAGCTGCTGGCACGCGAGTCCGGGAAGCCGCTGGCGCAGGCGCAGTTCGAGGTGCGCGCCTCGATTGGGCTGCTGGCCGACAACGCTCGCGTCGGCCGCCGCTGGGAGGGCCGCGTGCTGCCGACCGAAGGGCTCGGCGGCACCGCGCAGGACCTCGCGTACACGCGCCGCGAGCCGCTTGGGGTCGTCGGCGCGATCCTGCCGTTCAACTTCCCCGTCGAGCTGTTCGTCGAGAAGGCCGCCGCCGGGCTCGTCGGCGGCAACGCCGTCGTCTCGAAGGCGCCGCCGGAGGCGCCGCTCGTCGTCGAGCGCTTCCAGCGCGCCCTCGTCGAGGCCGGCATCCCCGCCGCCGTCACGCCGCTGCTGCACGGCGACCGCGACGTCGGCGTCGCGCTCTCGCAGGCACGCGGGCTCGACGCGATCTCGCTGACCGGCTCGACCGCCGCCGGCATCGCCGTCGCGCAGGCCGGCGCGCCGACGCTGCGGCGCCTGCACCTCGAGCTGGGCGGCAACAACGCCGCCGTCGTGCTCGCCGACGCCGACCTCGACCTCGTCGCCGAGGAGCTGGCCTACGGCCGCCTGCTGATGAACGGCCAGGCCTGCTCCGCCAGCAAGCGCATCCTCGTCCACCCCTCCCTCCACGACGAGCTTGTCGAGCGACTCGCCGCGGTCGTCGACCGGCAGGTGCTCGGTGCCCCCGCCGATCCTGCGACGACCATCGGCCCGCTCGTCAACGCTGCCGCGGCACGGCGCGTCCGCCAGCAGGTGGAACGCGCTGTGGCGCAGGGCGCCACGCCCGTGCGCGGCGGGGACGACGACCGCGAAGCAGCCCTGCTCCCCCCAGCGCTCCTCGCGGACGTCCCCGCCGCCGCGGCAGTGGCCACCGACGACGAGATCTTCGGGCCGGTCTTCGTGCTCGTCAGAGCCGATGGGCCGCAGCAGGCGATCGCGCTCGCGAACGCCTCCTCCTTCGGGCTGATGGCGAGCGTCTTCAGCCGCGACGTGCAGCTCGCGCTCGCCGTCGCCGAACGGCTGGAGGCGGGCGGCGTCGTGATCAACGGAACCGACAACTACCGGCCCCCGGTGATCCCGTTCGGCGGCGTGAAGCTGTCCGGCAGCGGGCGCGAGGGGCTCGGCTACACGATCGACGAGCTGACGCGCGAGAAGACGATCGTCCTGCGCCGCTTCCGGCGCGACCTGCCAGACGAGGAAGGAGTGGGGGGATGAGCGAGAGAGCGAGCGGGGAGCGCTATCGGGTCCCGGCGGTGATGGCCGCCAACGCGATCCTCGAGGCGATCGCGAGAGCGCCCGACGGCATGACCCACACCGAGCTGGTGAGAGAGCTGGAGCTGTCGAAGTCGAGCGCGCACAACCTGCTGTCGACGCTCGAGTCGCTCGGCTGGGTCAGGCGCGACCCGCGCGGCCGCGCCTACCGGCTCGGCGGCGGGCTGGTGCGGCTCGGCGCCTTTGCCGTGCGCCAGGTCGACGCGCTCGCGCTCGCGATGGAGCGCACGCACGAGATCGCCGGCGAGCACCACCTCACGGTGATCGCCGCGCAGCCGCTCGGGCGCGGCGACGTCGAGGTCGTCGCGGTCGCCTTCCCGGGCGACACCCACGTCGGCATCTCGCTCGGCACGCGCTACTCGTGGTTCGACGGCGCCGTCGGCAAGGTGCTGCTGTCGCTGGAGTCGCAGGCGGCGGCCGAGCAGCTCGTGCGCGAGCGGGCGCGGCAGATCCCCGCCCATACGGAGCGGACGCTGACCGAGCCCGACGCGCTGCTCGCCGACGTCGAGCATGTGCGCTCCGTCGGCTATGGCGCCTCGATCGGCGAGTACCGCTCCAACAACGCGGTCGCCGTCCCCGTCCGCGACGCCGACGGCCGGCTCGCCGCCGTTCTGATCGCGATCGGCTTCCCCGACCAGCTGACGCGCGACGCGATCCCGTCGATCGGCCACACGCTGCGCGACGTCGCCGACGCGATCACCGCCGAGTGCGGCGGCGGCGCGCTCGGCGAGCGGAAGGTCCAGGCACAGAACGTCGCCGGCACGGCGGCCAAGGAGCACAGCAGATGAGTTCACCGCGTGAGGTCGACCTGAAGATCGTCGGCGGCACCGTCGTCACGCCGACCGGCACGCGCCGGGCGGGGATCGCGATCGACGGCGGCAAGATCGTCGCGATCGGCGACGAGACGCTGCTGCCGCCGTCGCGCGCGACGCACGACGCGACCGGTCTGCACGTCATTCCCGGCCTGGTCGACACGGAGGCCCACCCCGGCTGCTACGTCCCGCTGCAGGACGACGTCGCGACCGAGTCGGTCGCGGCGGTCGTCGCGGGCGTGACGACCTGGGGCGTCCACGCGCCCGTCACGCGGATGGGCGCGCCGAGATTCGTCGAGTACGTGCAGAAGGAGGACGTCGTCTCCTTCCACACCGTGATCGACGACTTCACGGGCGTGGTCGAGCGCGACTCCGCCGTCGACGTCTTCGCCACCTACATGCTGGAGACCGACCAGCAGGCGCGCGAGATCCCCGAGTACGCGCGCGACCACGGCGTCACCTCCTACAAGCTCTACCTGCAGGCGATGTCGCCGGAGGCGGAGCCGAACTGGCCCGGTCGCCGCGCCGGGCTCGGCGCGGGCTTCGACGACGGCGTCGTCTACCAGACGATGGAGGCGGTCGCCGCGCTCGGCTACCCCGGCGTCGTCGCGATGCACTGCGAGAACTGGGAGATCGCGCGGATCTTCGACGAGCGCCTGAGAGCGCAGGGCCGCACCGACTGGGCGACGTGGTCCGATCGCTCGCCGCACTTCCTCGAAGCGCAGCACGTGCGCCAGTACGGCCACTTCGCCGAGTACCTCGGCTGCCCGATCTACATCCAGCACGCGACCACGCCGGAGACCTACAAGGAGATCCTCGAGCTGCGCGGCCGCGGCGTCAGATGCTACGCGCAGACCGGTCCGCACTGGCTGCACTTCGGCAAGGAGGAGCACAACGCGTGGCGCATCAACGTGCCGCTGCGCTCGCGTGCGAACAACCCCAACATCTGGCGTGCGCTGCGCGACGGCGTCGTCAACGTCGTCGGCTCCGACCACGTCGTGATCTGGGGCGACCCCTCCTACGAGAACTCGTACAACGAGAACATCTGGGAGCTGCGGACCGGCTTCACCTCGCGCGTCGAGATGCTGCTGCCGGTGATGCTCGAAGGCGTCCACCAGGGCGAGCTGACGCTCGACCGGCTCGTCAAGGTCGCCTGTGAGAACCCGGCCAAGATCTTCGGCGTCTGGGGCCAGAAGGGCGCGCTCGACGTCGGCTTCGACGCCGACGTGGTGCTGGTCGACCTCGACAGAACGGTCGAGGTCTCCAACGACATGGTGCAGACGCGCTCCGGCTGGACGGTGCTCGACGGCAGAACGATCCACGGCTGGAACGTCGCCACCTACCTGCGCGGCAAGCAGATGTCGCGCTGGCTCGACGGCGCGCCGAAGCCCGAGTTCATCGGCGACGCCGACGGCAGATACCTGCGCCGCGTGCCCGGCGGCACGCAGCAGGCCCCGCCCGTCCTCGAGGAGGTCTGAGATGGGAAACGTCTGGGACGACGTCCTGCCCGAGGAGGACCGGCTCGTCTTCGAGCGCGCCGGCTGGGGCAAGGAGGTCGGCTTCGGCGCGCGGCCCGCGCTGCTCGTCGTCGACGTGATCTACAACTTCGTCGGCGACAGACCGGAGCCGATCCTGAAGTCGATCGAGCGCTGGCGCTACTCCTGCGGCGAGCGCGGCTGGGATGGCGTCGCGCAGCTGCAGCGCCTGATCGCGGCGGCGCGCGCCAAGCAGGTGCCGATCTTCTACACCGGCATGGACCGCCGCCCCGACGGCTTCGACCAGGGCGCGTGGAACTGGAAGAGCCACCGCGCCGGCGAGGCGACCGACATGAAGGGCCACCTCGGCAACGAGCTGGTCGCCGAGATCGCGCCCGAGCCGCAGGACGTCTACTTCGTCAAGGACAAGCCGAGCGCGTTCCACGGCACCCACCTGCTCGACTACCTGATCTACCTCGGCGTCGACACCGTCATCACGACCGGCACGACGACGAGCGGCTGCGTGCGCGCCAGCGCCGTCGACGCGGCGCAATACAACTTCCGCTCGATCGTCCCGCACGAGTGCGTCTGGGACCGCTCGACGATCTCGCACAAGGTCAACCTGCTCGACATCCAGATGAAGTACGGCGACGTGAAGGAGACCGACGACGTGATCGCCTACATCGACGGGCTGCCGCAGCGGCCGTGCGGAGAGCGCACGCCGACCGGCCGTGTCAACGGCGACCCGGCGGTCGCGTGAGATGAGCGAACTGGAGATCCGCAAGGTCGTCGTCCTCTCCGAGGACGTGCTGAGCGACGGCGGTCGCGGCGACGACGGCGGGCCGCTGCGCAAGGTCGCCTGCGCCGTCGTCTTCAAGAACCCGTACGCCGGGCGGCCGTACAGTGAGGCGCTCGACGAGCTGATCGCGCCGAGCGCCGCGCTGGGCGAGCTGATCGGGACGCGCTGCTTCGAGGCGGCCGGCGGGCCGGTCGAGAGCCACGGCAAGGCCGTGATGGTCGGGACCGCCGGCGAGCAGGAGCACGGCAACGCCGTCAAGACGACGACCTTCGGCAACCCCTTCCGCGACGCCTTCGGCGGCGGCAGAGCATGGCTGCCCTCGACGACCAAGCGGGCGGCGCCCGGCGCCTCGATCGACGTGCCGCTCTGCTTCAAGGACGAGATCTGGGTCCGCTCCCACTACGACACGATCACGGTCGCGATCCCCGACGCGCCGGCGCCCGACGAGATCGTGCTGGTCGGCGCGGTCGCGACGCGCGGGCGGCTCAACGCGCGCCTCGGCGGCGTCACGAAGGCGGAAGCGGAAGCGGGGGCCGGATCATGATGGTCGGCCCCTCGCCGCGCACCTACGAGACGCTCGCGCGCGAGGTCGTCGTGCCGGCCTGCGAGGCGCGCGCGGTCGAGGTCCACGCCGGCCAGATACTGCAGCTCGTCGACCTCGAAGGGCAGCAGGTCGGCGATCTGATCGCCTACCGGCTGAGCGACCCGAGCGAGGTCTTCAGCGCCGGCCACACCGTCTCGGCGCTGACGAGAATGGTCCCCGGGATCGGCGACGAGCTGTTCTCCAACCACCGCCGGCCGCTCTTCCGGATCCTCCACGACGACGTCGGCTCGCACGACCTGATCGTGCCCTGCTGCGACCCCGAGCGCTACTCGCGCGACTACGGCGTCCACGGCCACGGCTCCTGCCTCGCGTCGCTGGAGGCGGCGGTCGCGGCGAGCGGGCGCGACTGGCCGGTGCGCGGCGAGACGGCGTGGAACGTCTTCATGAACAACAGACACGAGGACGGCCGGATCGTCACGTACGAGCCGCCGCACCAGGCCGGCGCGACGATCGACCTGGCGGTGCTCGACGACCTGCTCGTCGTGCTCTCCGCCTGTCCGCAGGACCTCAGCCCCTGCAACGCCTACGATCCGACGTCGATGGCGCTGCGCGTCTGGGAGCCCGAAGGCGAGTGAGTGAGATCGCCCCCGCAGCGGACGTCGCGCTCGCGGCGCGGGTGCTCGCGGGCGCGGGCCTGGTCGAGGGCTTCGGCCACGTCTCCGCGCGTGCGGCCGGCGACGCGGGCGGCTTCCTGCTGACCTCGACCGATCCGCTCGCGGCGCAGTCGGAGGCGTCGATCCACCTGCTCGACGGCGCCGGCGCGGTGCTGAGCGCGGGCGAGGAGGGCGGCGTGCCGCTGGAGGCGCCGCTGCACGCGGCGATCTACGCGGCGCGGCCCGACGTGCGCGCGATCTGCCGCACGCACTCGCGCGCGGCGGTCGTGTGGGGGATCCGCGGCGCGGTGCCGCCGCTGCTGCACGGCCTCGGCGGGCTCGCGGGCGCGGTCGCGACGTGGGGCGGCGACGCCGACCTCGTCACGACGGCGACGCTCGGCGCGGCGGTCGCGGCCGGGCTCGGCGGCGCCGACTGCCTGCTCGTGCAGGGCAACGGGAACGTCGCGACCGGCGCGACGCTGGGCCAGGCGGTCGTGCGCGCCTGGTTCCTGGAGGAGCGGGCGCGCGTCGCCCTCGACGCCGGCCCAGGCGCCCCGCCGCTGACCGACCTCGACAGCCGGGCCCGCCACTTCGCCGCCGAGGAGGCGCGCGCGTGGGCGTGGCTGCGGGAGGCCTTCGCATGAGCGCGACCGACGCAGTGACGCGAGCCGCGGGAGGGCGGGCGTGAGCACCGACGTGATCGTGATCGGCGGCGGCCACAACGGCCTCGTCTGCGCCTGCTACCTCGCCCGCGCCGGGCTCGGTGTGACCGTGCTGGAGCAGTCCGACACCGTCGGCGGCTGCATCGACACGCGCGACCTGCCCGACGGTCGCGGCCGCCTGGAGCAGGGCGCCTACGAGCATGGCGGCATCCGCGGCAGCGGCGTCGCCGCCGACCTCGAGCTGGAAGCTCGCTACGGCCTGCGCTTCCACCTGCGCGACGAGGTCACGCTCGGCCCTGCCGACGACGGCGCCCGCTTCGCCTTCTGGGACAGCCTCGACCGCACCGTCGACGGGCTGGCCATGGTCGCCGGCCGCGAGGAGGCCGACGCCTACCGCCGCTTCGCCGCCTGGGCGACCGCCGGGATGCGGCTGGTCGGCTCGCTCGACAGCGGCCCGCCGCCGTCGCTCGGGCAGCTCGCCGCGCTCGCGCAGGCGTCGCTCGGCGCCGAGGCGGCGCCGTTCATGCAGACGCTGCTCGGCTCTGCCTCCAACGTGCTGCGCTCGACCTTCACCGACGAGCGGCTGATGGCGCCGCTGGCGCATTGGGCCGCGCACTCGCAGCAGTCGCCGCTGGATCCCGGCACCGGCGGCGGCGGGCTCGCGCTCGCCGCCTTCCACGGCGCGCCCGCGGCGCGGCCGGTCGGTGGCTCGCGCGCGACCGTCGAGGCGCTCGTGCGCTGCTTGGAGGACGCCGGTGGACGGGTCGTGCTGAACGCGGGCGCGACGTCGGTCGAGGTCGCCGGCGGACGCGCGGTCGCCGTGGTCGCCGGCGGCGAGCGCTACGCCGCCGCGCGCGGGATCGTCTCCGCCGTCGACGCGCGGCGGCTGTTCGGCGACGGACGGCCGGGCGGCGCGGCCGGGCTCGTCGCGCCCGAGCACGTGCCGGCGCGGCTGGCCGGCGAGCTGCGGCGGATCCACTCCGGCCGTCGCAACGTCTCCGAGCTGAAGGTCGACGCGGTGATCGACGCCGTGCCGGCGGTCGAGCCGGCCGGCTTCGAGCGCGCCTTCATGCTGTCGGCGAACACGATGACCGACATCGAGCAGTCGTTCGCGCGCGTCCAGCTCGGCGAGCTGGCCGAGCGGCCGCCGGTGATGATCGCCTTCCCCTCCGTGCTGGAGTCCGGCTGGGCGCCGGCCGGCAAGGGCGTAGCGTGGGTCTCGACCTTCGTGCCGTGGCGCCCGGCGAGCGGCGCCTGGGACGAGGCGGCGCTCGAGCGCGCCGCCGACCACGCCTGGGCGGTCGCCGAGAGAGCGCTCGGCGCGAGCATCGGCGTCGTCGAGCGGCGCATCACCGGCCCAGCCGCGTGGGTCGCCCGCCACGGCAACGCCAACGCCAACCCCAACCACATCGAGATGTCGATCGACCAATTGCTCGGGTTTCGCCCGACCCCGTCCCTGTCCGGCTACAAGACGCCGATCGAGGGTCTGTTCCTGACCGGCGCCGGCACCCATCCCGGCGGCGGCATCACCGGCGTGCCCGGCCGCAACGCCGCGCGCGTGGCGCTGGGCGCGCTCGGCGTCGAGCCGCGCGGCGCGCGGCTGGCACGGCGCGCCCGCGAGCGCGGCGCGCTGCTGCGCGACGCCTTCAAGGCGACGCGCGCGCTGCGGAGGGCGTCGTGAGCGGCGCTGCCGGCACGGGCGCGACGCCCGTCGATCCGCTCGCGCTGCTGACGGCCTACCAACAATCGGCGGTCGTGGCGGCCGCCGTGGAGAGCGGGGTGGCCGATGCGCTCGCGGAGGGGGCGGGCGGCGGCGACGCGACTGACGCGGGCGGCGGGCTCACCGTCGAAGAGGTCGCGCGCGACGCCGGCAGCGACCCGCGCGCGACGCGGATCCTGCTCTCCGCGCTCGTGGCGCTCGGACTCGTCGCGCGCGCCGACGGCGCCAACGCCGGCGCGCCGGTCGACGGCACGACCCGCTTCGCGCTCAGCGACGCCGGCGCCGTGCTCGCCAGCGACCATCCGCGGACGCTCGCCTGGATCGTGCGCAAGGAGTGGTTCTTCTACGGCGTCTGGAACGAGCTGCCGGCGGCGATGACAGACGGCCGCGGCCGGATCGCGCCGTGGCGCGAGCGCGTCGAGCGCGACCCCACGACCGCGTTCGGCTTCCTGCGCGCGCTCGACGACCTCGCCGCCCGCTTCGGCGGTGAGCTGGCCGAGGCGGCGGCAGCGCTGCTGCCCGCGGCGGCCGACCCGGCTGTCGACCCGACCGCGCCCTCGCGGCCGCTCCGTCTCCTCGACGTCGGCGGCGGCGCCGGCTCGCACAGCGCGAGACTGGTCGAGCTGCGCGCCGATGTGCGGCCGACCGTGCTCGACCTGCCGCAGGTGGAACCGCTCCTGCGCGAGCGCCACGGCGAGCTGCCGTTTGAGCCCGGCGACCTCGCCGAGCCGCGCTTCGGCCGCCCCGACGGCGAGCAGTGGGACGTGGTGCTGCTCGCCAACATCCTCCACGACCACACCCCCGCGCAGAACGCGCGGCTCGTGAAAGAGGCGGCCGGGCTGCTCGCCCCGGGCGGCACCCTGCTGCTGTACGAGTGGATCCCCGACCACGCTGCCAGCGCGCCCGACCTGCCGCTGTTCGCGGTGATGATGATGGTCGAGAACGACGGCGGCGACGCCTACTCGGAGGCCGAGCACCGCGGCTGGCTGGAAGCGGCCGGCCTCAGCTCGATCGAACTGCGGCGCGGGTACGGCCCGATCGCCGTCGTCGCCGCGCACGCCTGACTCGCGTCCCCGCGAAGCACGCGCTCGCCGCCTCGTCCCGGCGGCGAGCGCGTCGCGTTCTACGCGGCGCTCGCGGCCGGGGCGGGGAGGGCGTAGGTGACGCCGGTCAGCTGCTCGGAGACCTCCCACAGCCGCCGCGCGACGGCGGTGTCGTGCGCGGTCGCCTTCGCCTGCACGACCTTCGGGTGTCCTCTCTGCTCGCCGAAGCCGCTCGGGCCGACGAAGGTGCCGCCTGGGACGTCGGCGACGGCGGCGTAGAGCGTCGGCTCGGCGCCCTGCTCGGCACTCTGCGCGATCAGGCGGTTGGCGACGTTCGTGATGGCGCGCTCGGCGGCGCCGGCGACCGCCGACTGCAGGTTGGTCGCGGCGTAGCCGGGGTGGGCGGCGGTCGCGCGCACGTCGGAGCCGGCGGCGCGCAGGCGGCGGTCGAGCTCGAACGTGAACAGCAGGTTGGCGAGCTTCGACTGGCCGTAGGAGCGCCAGCGGCGGTAGCGGCGCTCGGACTGGAGGTCGTCGAAGTCGATCGTGCCCCATCTGTGCGCGGTGCTGGAGAGCGTCACGACGCGGCCGGCGATCGGCTCGACGCGGTCGAGCAGCAGGCCGGTGAGCGCGAAGTGGCCGAGGTGGTTGGTGACGAACTGCAGCTCGAACGGGCCGGCCGCGAGCCGCTTCGGCGGCGCCATCACGCCGGCGTTGTTGATCAGCAGGTCGATCGTCTCGTGCTCGCCGCGGATCCGCTCGGCGAAGGCGCGCACCGAGTCGAGGTCGGAGAGGTCGAGCGCCGATTGCGTGACGGTCGCGCCCGGCGCGGCGGCGGCGATCTCACGCAGCGCCTCCTCGCCCTTGCGCGGGTTGCGCACCGCCAGCACGACCTGCGCGCCATGGCGCGCGAGCTGCTTGGCGGCGATCAGGCCGATCCCGCTGTTGGCGCCGGTGACGATGGCGAGACGCCCGCTCTGGTCGGGGATCTGCTCGGCTGTCCAGTCGCTGCTCATGGTGGTGGCTCCGTCGACGCGATGTAATGACCTCTCACAATGTATGTGACGCTCGCTTACATTGCAAGCGGTCGATATCGTGGGGCGCGATGGCGACCAGCGCGAGAGATCCGGCGAGAGCGCGCGGCCCCGGGGCGGGTACCGCGGACGCGGGGGCCGGCGGAGCACGCGGCGCGAGTGGCGCGAGCGCCGCCGACGCCTCCAGACGTCGCTACCACCACGGTGACCTGCGCGAGGCGCTCGTCGAGGCGACCTTCGAGCTGGTGCAGGAGAGAGGCGTCCACGCCTTCTCGGTCGCCGAGGCCGCCCGCCGCACCGGCGTCAGCGCCGCCGCGCCGTACCGCCACTTCGCCGACCGCGGCGAGCTGCTGGCCGAGGCCGCGACGCGCGCCGCGCTCGAGCTGCGCGGCCGCTTCGCCGCCGCGCTCACCGGCGACGGCGGCGCGGCCGACCGGATCGCGGCCGCCGCCGTCGCCTACGTCCGCTTCGCCGCCGAGCGCAGAGCGATGTTCGAGGTGCTGTTCGGCGCGGGGCTGGAGAAGTCGCGCTACCCGCGGCTGGAGGAGACGACCCAGGGGCTGCTGGCCGACCTCGTCGCCGCGACCCTCCCGCTCGCGCCCGGGAGAGACCCCGAGGCGGCGTCGGCGCTCGTGCTCGCGATGGCCGGCCTCGCACAGGGCCACGCGACGCTGATGCTCGACCACGCGTTCGGGATCGACGGCGAGGCCGGTGCCGTCGCGGACGCCGAGCGCCGCGTCGCGGCGGCGACGCGCGCGCTCGTGCGCGGCCGCAGCGTGCTCTTCAGCGAGCTGGGCCCGGGCGCCGGCGCGCCCGACTGCGCCTAGCTCGCGCGGCTTCGCTCACGCGGCAGCCAGCCCGACGCGCCCCGCGGGGCGGTCTCACGCCCACTCGGCGACGAGCGGCACGTGGTCGGAGGGCTTGGAGCCCTTGCGGTAGTCGCGCTCGATCCCGACTCGCGTCAGCCGCTGCGCCAGCTCCGGGCTGACGAGCGTGAGGTCGATCCGCATCCCCAGGCCGCGGTGGAAGTGGCCCTGGCGGTAGTCCCACCAGGTGTAGCCGACCTCGTCGGGATGGAGGACGCGGTAGGCGTCGAGCAGGCCGGCGTCGACGACCGCTCTGAGCGCCGCCCGCTCCGGCTCGCTCGTGTGCGTCACGTCCAGGAAGGCGGCCGGGTCGTAGACGTCGAGATCGGCTGGCGCGACGTTCATGTCGCCGGCGACGACGAGCGGCAGCGGCGTGCCGTCGGCGTCGTCGCGCAGTTGGCCGACGCGCTTCGCCATCGCGTCGAAGAAGTCGAGCTTCTGCGCGTACCACTCGCTCGCCAGCTCGCGGCCGTTGGGGACGTAGACACTGGCGACGCGCAGCGTCCCGCCGACGGTCGCCTCGACCCAGCGCGCCTCGTCCTCGACCGGCTCGCCCGGCAGTCCGCTGGTCGCGTCGCTGACGCCCAGCTCGCTTCTCGCGACCACCGCGACGCCGGCCCAGCGGCCGCCGCTGTGGTCGGCCGCGACGTAGCCGGCCGCGGCCAGCTCGTCGTGCGGGAAGGCAGAGGGGTCGGTCTTCGTCTCCTGCAGGCAGAGCACGTCGGGCGCGTGCTCGGCGAGGAACTCCAGCACGCGCGGCAGCCGCGCTCTCAGCGAGTTGACGTTCCAGGTCACCAGACGCATGGCGGCGAAGGCTAGTCCGTGGGCGGGACGGGCGCGTCGGGCCGCGCGGCGTCATCGTGCGCCGCCAGTGGGTTGTCGAGCGCGTAGATCCGCATCGGCATCTCGTGGCTGCACAGCGCCTCCTTCTCCAGCGCCATGCCGAGCTTGCCCATCACGTTGATCGAGCCGCTGTTGCGCGGGCGCACGAAGGCGACCAGCCGTGCCAGCCGCAGCCGCTGGAAGGCGTGGTCGCGGACAGCCAGCGCCCCCTCAGTCGCGTAGCCGTGGCCCCAGCGGTCGCGCGCCAGCCGCCAGCCGATCTCGACGTCGCCGGGGCGCACGCCCGGCTGGCCGGCGCGCGCGACGCCGACGAAGCCGATCAGCTCGTCGCTGTCGCGCGCGATCGCGGCGCGCAGGCCGAAGCCGTGCTCGCGCCAGTGCGCGACGAAGCCGGCGAGCTGCTCGGCCGCCTGCAGGCGGTTCAGCGTGACGCCGCGCCCGATGTAGCGCATCACCTCGGCGTCGGCGCAGATGCGCGCGTAGGCGTCGAGGTCGTGCTCGTCATCGTGCCACGGACGCAGCAGCAGCCGCTCGGTGACGATCGGGGCGAATGGGTCGTCGGGGCGGGGCTGCGCGGCGGCGGCGCGGTCGTCGGGCCGGCGCATCAGTACGCCGTGCTGCGCGAGCGCGGTCGCGGGACGGCCTTGTAGCGCGCGCCGCCGCCTCTGGTCCACAGCGTCTGGTCGACCAGCTGCGGCGTCAGCTCCGGGCGGGCGGCGGCGATCAGCTCGGCGACGTGGATCGCGCCGGCGCGCATCTCGACCTCCTCCGGGCTGTCGTGCGCGATCAGCTCGCCGGCCTCGATCCGCGCGACCAGCGCCGGCTCGAAGCGCAGGATCCCGTCGAGCCGCAGCACGTGCGGGATCAGGTTGTCGGCGAACAGCGTCAGCCGGTCGAGGTCGCCGAAGGCGGCGACGCCCGCGAACGAGAGATCCGACGCCGCCACCTGGGCGCGCTTGAAGAGCGGGATCTCACGGCCGTCGTACGGCGAGCGGTCGGCGAAGCAGTCCCAGCCCGCCAGCAGCTCGACCAGCGCGACGGCGCTGCCGCCGGCCGCCTCGACCGGTCCGAGGAAGCGGCCGCCGTGCTCCTGCTCGACATGTGCGCCGAGGTCGTTCAGCGAGCGCGCGAACAGCGCCATCAGCTCGTGGCCGGGATCCTGGCCGAGCACCTCGGCGACCGCGGCGGCGTCGAGCGCGCGCAGCTCGGCCGCGCTCCAGGCGCCGCGCGCGCGGAAGCGGTCGCGCAGCCCGAGCGCGACCGTGAAGTAGCCGGAGCGGCCGTCGCGCTTGCGGATCGTCGGGAACCAGCCGGAGCCGAAGTTGATCGCGTCGAGCGTGAGGAAGAAGGCGGCGCGCAGCTCCGCCGGCCCGTCGACGACGTGCGCCTCCTCGTCGAGGCCGGGCAGCTCGCCGAGCGGCGGCAGCGCGGCGGCGTAGGCGGCGACCGCGTCGTGCTCGACGACGACGTGGGTCGCCTGCGCGGCGACCCAGGCGGCGCTGTCGCGGATGTCGTCGACCAGGGCCACGGCTGTCGATCGTAGAGCGTCGTCGGCGCCGGCGGCGTGCGCTCGCGTGGCGCGTCGGCGCGGCGACCGCGCGGACCCCAAACGCCCGCTCACCGGATCGTCACGCGATCTGCACGCGATCGTGACAGCACGCCGACGGGATCGCCACAACTCTCCGTGCCGCGCGCGATTGGATCGGGTCCGGCCCATCCGATCCGACTCCTGGAGGACATCCGACGATGTCTCGACGCACCCTCGCCGCCGCGACGGCTGCCGCGCTCGCGCTCGCCGCACCGGCCGCGGCCGGCGCCCACGGCAGACACGGCGGCGACACGCCGGCCGTGCGCGGCGTCTGCTCGCCCGACGCCACGCTGCTCGGCTTCAGCGACCAGCTCGACAAGACCACGTTCGCCGGCGGCGACGTCGGCGGCCTCTCGGCGCTGACGCTCGGCGGCGGCGCCGGCTGGGCCGCGAACGCGCGCACGCTCGTCGACAACCAGGGCGCGACGAACGCGCGCACCTACGACCTGCGGATCGGCGCGCGCGGCCGGCACGGTCGCGACGGCGCGCCCGACGTGCGCGTCACCGGCACGACGACGCTGCGCCGCCCCGACGGCACCGCGTACACCGGCAGAGACCTCGACGGTGAGGGCCTCGTCACGCTGCGCGACGGCTCGCTGCTGGTCTCCTCCGAGACCGAGCCGTCGATCCGCCGCTTCTCGCGCTCCGGCCGCCAGCTCGGCGAACTGCCGGTGCCCGAGCGCTTCCGCATCGCGCCGGCCGGCGAGGCCTCGACCAACCAGGCGCTCGAAGGGCTCGGCGCGTCGCCCGACGGCCGCACGCTCTTCGCCGCGATGGAGGGCCCGCTGTCGGCCGACGGCACGACCGCCGACGGCCGCGCCCGCAACCGCATCCTGCGCTACACCGCCGATCGCCGCGGCGACTGGACGCTCGCCGGCCAGCTCGGCTACGCGACCGATCCCGGCCTCGCGATCACCGAGGTGCAGGTCGTCGACGACGAGCAGCTGCTCGTGCTGGAGCGCGGCTTCGTCGCCGGGGCCGGCAACACGATCCGCGTCTACCAGGCATTCCTTGCCGGCGCCGACGACGTCTCCGGCGAGCCGACGCTCGCGCGCGACGGCGTTCGCCTTGTCGCCAAGCGGCTGCTGGCCGACCTCGGCGACTGCCCGCCCGGCGACGCGACCAACCCCGGCAGACAGGCCAACCCGCTGCTCGACAACGTCGAGGGGATGGCGCTCGGCGAGCGCCTGCGCGACGGCGCGCGCGAGCTGTACCTGCTCTCCGACGACAACTTCTCCAGCGGTCAGGTGACGCGTCTCTACCGCCTCGCGGTGACGCTGCGCGACGAGCCGGTGCTGGAGGCGCGCGCCTCCTACGACGCGCTCCAGTGGCAGCCCGGCCCCGAGTCGGGCAGAGCGGTGACGCCGGCCAACGGCGTCGCGACGCCCTTCCCCGGCCAACCGGTCCCCGGCTTCTCGGGCGCGCTCAGCGACGGCCGCGACGGCTTCTGGGGGATGCCCGACAACGGCTTCGGCTCGAAGGGCAACTCGGCCGACTTCCTGCTGCGGCTCTACCACGTGCGGCCGCAGTGGAAGGGCGCGCGCGGCGGCAGCGGCAGACTGCTGCTCGACCGCTTCGTCTCGCTGCGCGACCCGGACAGAAAGATCCCGTTCGAGATCGTCAACGGGGCGACGAGAGAGCGGCTGCTGACCGGCGCCGACTTCGACCTCGAATCGGTCCAGCGCGACCGCTGGGGCAACCTCTGGTTCGGCGAGGAGTTCGGCCCCTACCTGCTGCAGACCTCGCCGGACGGCCGCGTGCTGCGCGCGCCGGTCCCGCTGCCGGGCGTGAAGTCGCCGGCCAGCCCCGACCTCGCGCCGGGCGAGACGCCGAACCTGCCCGGCTCGCGCGGCTTCGAGCCGATGGCGGCGAGCGCCGACGGCCGCACGCTGTACCCGATCCTCGAAGGCGCGCTCACGACCGAGCCCGACCAGACGATCCGCCGCGTCTACGAGTTCGACGTGCGCAGCGGCCAGTACACCGGGAGAACGTGGAGCTTCCACGTCAGCGCGCCGGCCGGGATCGTCGTCGGCGACGCGCAGCTGCTGCCGGGCAACCGGCTGCTGATGATCGAGCGCGACGACCTCGAAGGAGTCGCGGCGCGCGTCAAGCGGCTGATCGAGGTCGACCTCGACGACGCGCCGGCCGCCGACGGCACGCTGCCGACGCGGACCGTGCTCGACCTGCTGCGGATCCGCGACCCGTTCGGGATCTCGCTGCCCGCGCCGGTCGGCGGGATCGGCTTCGGCGACCCGTTCGCATTCCCGCTGCAGTCGGTCGAGACGCTGCTGCCGCTCAGCGGCGACCGCCTGCTGATCGCCAACGACAACAACTTCCCCGGCTCCAACGGCCGCGTGCCGGGGAAGCCCGACGACGTCGAGGCGATCGTCGTGCGCGTGCCGGGGCTGAACGGGTGAGCTGAGCGGCCGGTCGGCCCGCGGGGGTCGGCCGGCCGCTGGGCGCCGCCTTGCGTCAGGAGACGGCGACGGCGACGGCGACGGCGCCGGCGGGCTCCGCGACACGCGGGGCGGGGCCGGCCTCCGCGCCTTCCGCCTCGTGCGCGAGCAGCCAGCGCTTCACGTCGAGGCCGTAGAGGAAGCCGCCGAGCGCGCCGCCACTGCGCAGCACGCGGTGGCAGGGAACGAACAGCGCCGCCGTGTTGCGCGCGCAGGCGCTGCCGGCCGCTCGGATTGCGGCGGGATTGCCGCTGCTGGCGGCGAGCTGCGCGTAGGTCTGCGGTGCGCCCGCGGGGATCGCGCGCAGCTGCTCCCAGGCGCGCGCCATGAACGGCGACGCGGCCTGCTCGACGGGCACCGCGTCGATCGCGGAGAGGTCGCCGTCGAGGTATGCGGCGAGCGCGTCGGTGATCGGGCCGAGGTCGTCGCTCTGGACGATCGCGACAGGGTCGAGCGGCGCGGCCGCGCGCGGGGCGGCGTCGTTCGCGGCGGCCGCCGCGAGTCGTCTCGCGCCGCCGATCCGCTCCAGCAGCTGCGGCGCGTCGGCGGCCCAGCCGCTGGCGAGCACCGCGGCGCTGCCGTCGGTGCGCTCGCGCGCGATGATCGTGAACGGGCCGGTGGGGGTCGGGACCGTCGTTGTCGCGAGTGTCATCTTCTCGCTCCTTGGTCGGTGGTGGGGGAGAGCGTCGCCCACAGGTGCAGGGCGGCGTAGGAACGCCACGGCCGCCAACGTTCGGCGATCGCCGCGACGGCGCGCGCGTCATGTGGTTGGCCGAGGCCGGCGAAGGCATGGCGGATGCCGAGGTCGGTGGCGGGGAAGGCGTCAGGGTCGCCGAGCGCGCGCATCGCGACGTACTCGGCCGTCCACGGCCCGATCCCCGGCAGCGCGAGCAGCTGGGCGCGAGCCTCGTCGCGATCGGCGCCGGGGTCGAGGATCACGTCGCCCGCAGCGAGCGCGGCGCACATCCCCACCAGCGCCCGGCCGCGGGCGCGCGGCATCGGCAGCTGCTCGGGGTCGATCGCGGCGAGCGCGGCGGCGGTGGGAAAGGCGTGGGTGAGGGAATCGCGCATCCCCTCCGGCAGCGGCTCGCCGTGGGCGGCGGCGAGGCGGGCCGCGAGCGTGCGCGCGCCGCCGACCGAGATCTGCTGACCGAGCACGGCGCGGACGGCCAACTCGGCGCCGTCGACCGCGCCGGGCACGCGCAGACCTGGCATCGCGCGCACGAGCGGGCCGAGCAGCTCGTCGCGGCCGAGCGCGGTGTCGACGGCGACCGGGTCGGCATCGAGGTCGAGCAGCCGGCGGCAGCGCTGCACGGCGGCGCTGAGGTCGCGCAGATCGGTCAGCCGCAGCGTGCAGTCGACGTGCTCGGCGCGCGGCGTCAGCGCGACGACGCCGGGCCCGTGCGGAAGCGCGAGCACGCGACGGTAGGTGACGCTCGCGCCAGTCGCGCTCGCCCCGGCCGCGCTCGCGCCGCTCTCGCCCGCGGCAGACGCCGCCCCCTCGACGACCTCCACGCCCGGCACCGCCCTCAGCCCAAGGAAGCCGAGCAGGCCGGCGCCGTCGAACGGCGGGCGGCAGCGCAGCCGCAATTGCAGCGCGCCGGTGGCGCCCGTCTCGCCGGCGCCCGCGCCGTCGCGGTGGGCGCTGCGGCGGCGCAGCTCGGTCGGCGTCGTGGCGAAGACGTCGCGGACGGTGTCGTTGAACTGGCGGATCGAGGGGAAGCCGGCCGCGAAGGCGACCTCGGTGAACGGCAGCGTCGAGGTCTCGATCAGCGTGCGCGCGGTGTGCGCCCGCTGCGCGCGGGCGAGCGCGAGCGGCCCGGCTCCCAGCTCCGCCACGAGCAGACGATGGAGGTGACGCTCGCTGAAGCCGAGCCGGCAGGCGAGGCCGCCGACGCCGTCGCGGTCGACGCTGCCGTCGGCGATCAGCCGCATCGCGCGGCCGACCGCGTCGGCGCGCGCGTTCCACTCCGGCGAGCCGGGCGAGGCGTCCGGCCGGCAGCGCTTGCAGGCGCGGAAGCCGGCCCGCTGCGCCGCCGCGGCGCTCGGCAGGAAGCGCACGCTCGTGCGCTTCGGCGTGACCGCCGGGCAGCTCGGCCGGCAGTAGATCCCGGTCGTCGTGACGGCGGTGACGAACCAGCCGTCGAAGCGGCCGTCCTTCGCGCTGACGGCCCGGTAGCACTGTTCGAAGTCATCGACCACGACGACCATGATGGCGGGCCGTCCCGACAACGACTAGTGGTTTTCGGACATCGAGGTCAAGGGGCGCGTGGGGCGGCCCGCACATGCGGACCGCCCCGGTGGCGCCAGGGCGAGCGGCGGTTGGCGCCACCGCGCGCGTCGACACGGCGCTCCCACCACCCCAGGTGTCGGGATGCGCCGTCACGCGCGGGACGGGCCCTCACCGGCCCCGCCCACGCGCGTCCCGTCTGGAGAAGCGCTCCGGCTCGGCCGCGCGGCGGCCGCTCGGAGTCGCCTCCTACCGCAGCGACAGCGTCGCGCTGCGGCCGCCGGCGACGAGCTTGTAGGAGCCCTTCGCCAGCTTCGTCTTGCTCTTGAACGTCACGGCGCCGCGACGCGAGACCTTCGCCGTCGCGACCGTCTTGCCGCCGCGCACGAGGCGGGCGTTCTTGGCGCGTGCCGCGCTGTAGGCGACCGTGCAACGGACCGCTCTGGAGCCGGACAGTCTGCACGTCACCTTCGCGTCTCTGCCGTCCTTGCCGTTGGCGCCGTCTCTGCCGTTGACGCCGTTGGTCCCGGCGGCTCCGGTCGCGCCGTCCTTGCCGTTGAGGCCGTTGGCGCCCGCCGCGCCGCCGGCACCCGCCGCACCCCCGGCGCCGTCAGCGCCGTCGGTCCCGTTGAGACCGTTGGTGCCGTTCGTCCCGTTGGTGCCGTTGAGGCCCGGCGCGCCCGCCTGGCCGGGCGTGCCCTGGCCGGCGATCTTGCTCGGCGTCTTGCCGTTGAGCACGGCGAAGATGTCGGTCTGGTCGATCGTGCCCTGGATGTTCGCGGCCTGCGGGCCGGACGCCCACACCGGGACGGTCGCGCCGGTGTGCGCCTGCGAGCCGCCGGCGGCCGGGCCGGTGCCCGTGTCGGCGGTGCCGTAGGCGACGCGCAGCGGCGCGCCGTCGACCGTCTGCACGGTCGCGTACGCCGCGCCGGGAACCGGCTTCGACGTCGCGCTGATGATCTGCGACGTGTGCGAGTGGTCGGCGGTGACGATGATCAGCGTGTCGGGGTTGTTGCGCTGGAACTCCTGCGCGACGCCGACGGCCTCGTCGAGCGACAGCAGTTCGCCGATCTGGCCGCAGAGGTCGGCGGCGTGGTCGCGCTTGTCGATCGAGGCGCCCTCGACCTGCAGCACGAAGCCGTCCTCGTCGCTCTTCAGCAGGTCGATCGCCTTCTTCGTCATCGCGGCCAGCGACGGCTCGTTCGACGGGCGGTTGGTCTCGGTGCAGCGGACGTTGTCGCCGCCGCCGTTGACGGTCGGGTCGAGGCCCGGCGTGCCCGTCAGGTACGCGTCGGTGCGCGCGTACAGCGGTCTGTACTCGGTCGTCATGTTGCTGGGGTTGAAGAGGCCGAGCAGCTTCTCACCCGGCGCCAGCGACGTGACGCCGGCGAGGCCGGCGGCGTCGGTGACGTATCTGAAGCCTCTCGCTCTGGCGTAGTCGACGACCGTGTCGGTGCTGTTGTCGAGCGTTTGGTTGTAGCGGTTGGAACCGCCGCCGAGCGTGACGTCGACGCCGTGGTCGACCTGCTGCTCGGCGATCGAGCCGAGGCCGCCTCTGGACTTCGTCTCGCTGAGGCAGGTGTTGCGCGCGTCGTTCGGGCCCTGGCAGGCGCGCTGCGAGATGTGCGAGGTCGGAGCGGCCGGCGTCGCGTCGGTGATCTCCGCGGTCGAGACGTTGCCGGTCGCCTTGCCCTCCTCCTTCGCGATCTCGAGGAAGGTGCGGTAGCCGGTGTTGGTGCCCGGGACGTTGTCGGCGGTCGACGGGCTCTGCGACAGGCGGCTGTCCTGGGTGCGCTTGCCGGTCGACCAGGCGGTCGCGGTCGGCGCCGAGTCGCCGGCGTAGTTGGGCGCGTAGTTGGGGCCGGGGCCAGGACGCAGCACGTAATGGATCGAGCTGCCGCGGAACGGCAGCGCGTCCATGTTGAGGCGGCCGGCGGCGCCCTTGCCGTAGTAGCGGCCGACCGTGACCTCGGAGTCGCCCATGCCGTCGCCGATGAGCAGGATCACGTTTCTGGGGCGCGAGGAGTCGATCTTGCCGGCGAGCGTCGCCGACTGCTCCTCGTTGGCGCCGCCTGCGCCGACGGCGACACCGCCGGCGACGATCGCGCCGGTCGCGCCCAGCAGGGCGATGGTGGACAGGGCACGCTTGTTCATGGGGCGGAGGTCTCCCTTGGAGAGGTACGGAACGACGCCGCGTACCGTCGCGTGCCTACTACATGATGTAGTTGCTGATCTGTGACGCCCGCGTGAACGTCTGGTGACCAGCGCCTCCGCTACGAGAAGCTGCCGCCCTCCTGGACCACGACGCCGTCGGCGGTCAGACGGCCGCCGCCGCGCAGGTCGCAGATCATGTCCCAGTGGACGGCGCTCTCGTTGACGCCGCCGGTCTCGGGATAGGAGCGACCGAGCGCGAGGTGGACCGTGCCGCCGATCTTCTCGTCGAACAGGATCGCGCCGATCGGGCGCGTGATGCCGAAGTTGGTGCCGATCCCGATCTCGCCGAGGCGGCTGGCGCCGGGGTCGGTCAGCAGCGTGCGGTCGAGGTACTCCTGGCCGCGCGCGGCGCGCGCCTGCACCACCTCGCCGTCGCGGAAGGTCAGCGTCACGTCCTCGACGTCGACGCCGCCCGGCGCCGACGGGATCGTGAAGCGGATCGTGCCGTTGGCCGACTGCTCCAGCGGGCCGGTGAAGACCTCGCCGCTGGGCATGTTGCGTCTGCCGTCGGAGTTGGCCCACGTGCGGCCGGCGACGCTCAGCGTCAGGTCCGTCCCGTCGGCCTCGATCCGCAGCGTTCTCGCCGGCGTCAGCCGCTCGATCAGCTCGGCCTGGAAGGCGCCCAGCTCACGCCACGCGGCGGCCGGGTCGTCGCGGTCGAGGAACAGCGCGCCGCGCACGAAGGCGGCGAACTCGTCGAAGCCCATGCCGGCCTGCTGGGCGCCGGCCTGGGTCGGCCACAGCGTCCCGCACCAGCGCTTCCGCAGCCGCAGCTCGCTCAGCGGCGCGCGGGCACGGGCGGCGCGCGACAGCCGCGCGGGGTCGATCCCCGCCAGCGCGCGCGTGTTCTCCGGCGCCTGAATCGAGAGGAAGACGTCGGCCTGCTCGGCCTCGGCGCGCGCCAGCGACGAGTAGCCGTCGAGCTGCGCGTCACGCGCGTGGGCGTAGAACTCCTCATCGAGCCCCGGCAGCGCGGCGCGCAGCAGCGGCCAGGCCTCGCGCGCCAGGATCGCCCGCTGCAGCGCGCGCAGCAGCGGCGCCGCGAGCGTCGTCGAGCGCACCAACACCTGCTGACCGGCCTGGATCTCGAGGCAGTAGCCGGCGAGCAGCTCGGCGAAGGCCTTGGTGTCGGCGTCGGTCCAAGTCGCGGCGGAGGACGGTGCGGTCATGGAGATCTCATGTCGGGGAACCACTCGGCGAGGTGCTCGCGCAGCGCGTCGCGGATCCAGCGGCGTTCGTCCTGGGAGGCGAAGCGGAAGCGCTGCAGCAGCTCCTTCTGCTTCTCGATCGGCACGCCGGCGATCGTCCAGCGGACCGCGAGCCGCTCGAAGAGGAACTCGACCGCGCGCTGCCACGCGTCCTCGGCCGACAGCGGTGAGCCGGCGATCACATCGGCGTACTGCGCGCGTGTCGCCGGGCTCAGCGCGCCGCGCAGCGTCAGCACGTTGCCGTCGGCGTCCGTGTAGTCCGAGGTCGGCGCCTGGAGTCTGTCGGCTCTGTCGCGCTGGCGGCTGCGGCGTCCCATCGCGCCTAGGCTACTGCGCCGCGCGCGGGAGCCGGCGCTCGGCCTACCCGGCCGCGGCCGCGCGCAGCAGTTCGGAGGCGACGTCGCCGGTCAGCGGCTGCGCGTGGCCCGACCACGCCGTCGCCGGTCTCAGCGCGGCGAGCTTCTCGACCGACGCGCGCGCCTGCTCGTGGTCGTGGTTGAAGGCGCGGTGGGGGACGCGCGTGGCGCCGGAGATCCCCGTCTGCGGGTCGAGCGTGTAGAAGGTGTCGCTGGCGAGCGCGAGCCGGTCGGAGGCGCGCCAGAGGCCGATCAGGCCGGGCGCGTGGCCGGGCAGGTGGATGACCTCGAAGCCGGCGATCTCGTCGCCCTCGGCGACCGTCCCGGCGATCTGGACCGGGCCGCCGTCCCAGTGCTCCAGCAGGCGCGGCATCAGCAGCCGCCCGTGCAGGTCGAGCTGGGAGAGGTCCATGTAGTGGGTGCCGCCGTCGCCTTCGGCGTCGTCGCGGTCGGCCGCGTGGCAGAAGACCTCGGCGTCGAGTCCGGGGGCGGCGCCGCGGTGGTCGGTGTGCGCGTGGCCGAGCACGACCCGTCTGATCCCGCCCATGCGCGCGCCGATCGCGGCGAGCGCCGGCGCCATCGAGGCGACGCCGGCGTCGAACAGCGTCACGCCGCCCTCGTCCTCCAGCAGGTAGACGTTCATCAGCTTGCGCGGCAGCCCGCCGCGCACGACCCAGACGCCGTCGGCGACGCGCTCCGGCTCGCCGGCCTGGAGCCGCCGCGCCAGCGCCGTGCGCGCGTTGACGAGCTTCGTCATCCCGCGCTCCTGGCCGGAGTCTCTCGGCGGCAGCACGCCGAGCTGGCGAGCGACGTCGGCGCCGTCGAGATAGGCGTCGTTGCCGGCGACCAGCCCGTCGGCGACCTGCACCACGTCGACCGCCTCGAAGCTGACGTGCGCGCCGTTGGGCGCGAAGCCCTGGAAGCGGCCGGGGCCGGCGAAGGTCGCGGTCAGCCGCCAGCGGACGGCGCAGCGCTCGTCGTCGGCGGTGGTCGACAGGACTTCGACGCGCATGTCGGGGAAGGCGGCGAACAGCTCGGTGAAGTAGGAGCGCACGTCGTCGGGCGCGACCAGCGTCGCCTGGCCGTGCAGACGGTCGACGCCGCCGGCCTTCCAGCAGGCCGCCATCGCTTCGGGGTCGCGCGCGGCGACGGCCGCGAAGTACTGTCGCGCGACCTCCTCGGTCGTCGCGGCCCGTGTCTGCGCTGCTGACCCCATCGCTGTCTCTCCTCGCTCCGGCAGCTGACTGGCTGTCCGGCCAGCCTACCCGCTTCGCCGAGCGGGCGGTCACGCTGTGAACTGGTGCGTCGGCCGACCGCAGATCAGGCCGCGCGCGACCGTCGCGCGCCTATATGGTGGGCTGAGCATGTCCGAACCGGTGCGCAAGCGGGAGCTGGGTCGCGGCGAGCGCGTCCTGTCGGGCATCTGGCGCCTGCGTCTGCCGCTGCCGTGGCCGGGCGTCCCGCACTGCAACGCGTGGGCGCTGTCCGCCGGCGACGGGATCGTGCTGGTCGACTGCGGCATGCACGACGAGGACTCGCTGGAGCAGCTGGAGCGGGCGATGTCGATGGTCAACCTGAGCCTCGACGACGTCAGGCTGCTCGTCTGCACGCACGCCCACGTCGACCACTACGGCCAGGCCGCGACGATCGTCGATCGCACCGGCTGCGAGCTGTGGATGCACCCCAACTACGAGCACGCGACGCGCTCGATCGAGGATCCCGGCCAGGCGCTCCAGCGGCGGCTGGAGATCGGCCGCACCTCGGGCGTGCCGGAGCTGGTGCTGCGCCGCTACGCCGAGATGTCGAAGGAGCGCGAGCCCGGGATCGCGCGCGTGATCCCGCCCGACCTGGCGCTGCTGCCGGGGATCGAGATCGAGACCGACCACGGCTTCTGGCGCGTCGTCGAGACGCCCGGCCACGCCCCCTCGCACGTCTGCCTCTACCAGCCTGAGCGCCGCATCCTGATCTCCGGCGACCACCTGCTCGGCCGCATCTCGCTCTACTTCGACTACGGCTGGACGCCCGATCCGGTCGGCGAGTTCCTGCGCTCGCTCGACGCGATCGAGGCGCTCGACCCGCTGCCGCGTCTCTGCCTCGCCGGCCACGCGCGCCCCTTCACCGACGTGCAGGCGCACATCGAGGCCAACCGCGAGCTGGTCGCGATGCGCGTCGCGGCCGCCGCCGTCGCGATCGAGGGCAAGCCGCTGACCGCCTACGAGGTCGTCCCCTACGTGCACGGCAGAGACTCGATCCACGCCGCCGCCTGGCTGCTGGCCGAGACGCTCTGCTACCTGCGGCACCTCGAAGCGATCGGCGCCGCGCGCCGTGAGCCCGGCGACCCGGAGCGCTGGGTCGCCGTCTGACCCGGTGCTCGGCACGCTGACAGCGACGCTGCGCGAGTTCTACCGCGTCGAGGCGCCCGCCTCGCCCGGCGGTCGCGTGATCGAGCGCGACGGCCTGACCGCCTTCATGACCCCGAGCGCGCCGACGCAGTCGATCGTCAACTGCGTCGTCTTCGACGGCCACGACGCGCTGCGCGACGGCCTGCCGCTGCTGACCGACGAGTACCGCGCGGCGGGCGTCAGCCACTGGATGGTGTGGACGCGGCCCGGTGAGGACGCGGCGGTGCGGCTGCTGGAGCGCGCCGGTCACATCCGCGAGTACGAGCCGATGGCGATGGCGCTCTCACTCGACGCGCTGCGTGAGCCGGCCGACGGCGTGCCGTTCGCGCTCGACCGCGACCCCCACCCGGTCGAGATCACGACGTTGAACGAGCGCGCCAACGACGAGCTGCCGGGCGCTTTCGGGACCGCCTTCGCCGGCCTGCGCGATCCCCGCTTCCACCGCTACCTGGCGCGCGTCGAGGGCAGACCGGCGGCGTGCCTGGTGACCTTCGACCACGGCGAGAACACGATGGTGCAGTGGGTCGCGACCGAGCCGTCGTTCCAGCGCCGCGGCCTCGCCGCGCGGCTGCTGCACCAGGCGCTGGTCGATGCGCGCGAGCGCGGGATGCGCAGCTCGACGCTCGAGTCCAGCTACGAGGGCGAGCGGCTCTACACGGGACTCGGCTACGAGCCGCTCGGCCGCCTCGGGATGTGGCTGTGGGACGAGCCGCCGGGCACTCCGGCGCAGGCGCTCGCCTAGAATTCCGTCATGCGCATCGACGAGATCATCGCCGCCGGGGGAGACCCGGTCTTCTCCTTCGAGTTCTTCCCGCCGAAGACCGAGGATGGCGAGCGGAGACTGTTCGAGGCGTTGGAGGCGCTGCGGCCGCTGGAGCCGGCGTTCGTCTCCGTCACGTGGGGCGCGGGCGGCTCGACCCGCTCCAAGACGATCGACATCGTCTCCAGAATCCGCGCCAACCACGATCTCGAGGCGATGGCGCACTTCACCTGCGTCGGCGCGACGACCGACGACCTGCACGCCGCGCTGCGACAGATGCAGGCGGCGGGGATCGAGAACGTGCTGGCGCTGCGCGGCGACCCGCCGAGAGGCGAGACCGAGTTCAGAGCGACCGAGAACGGCCTCGCCTTCGCGACCGACCTGACGAAGCTCGTCGCCGCCGGCTACCCGCGGATGTGCCTCGTCGGCGCCTGCTACCCCGAGGTCCACACCGAGGCGCCCGACCGCGCGACCGACCTCGCGCACCTGAAGGAGAAGGTCGACGCCGGCGCGCGCGTGCTGATCACGCAGCTGTTCTTCGACAACGCCGTCTACTACCGCTTCGTCGAGGATGCGCGGGCGGCCGGCATCGACGTGCCGATCGTGCCGGGCATCATGCCGATCATCTCGACCGCCGGGATCAAGCGGATGACCGCGCTCGGCGGCTCGACGATCCCGCCGGCGCTGCTGGCGGCGCTGGAGGCGCGCGGCGACGACGAGGAGGCGGTCGCGGAGCTGGGCGTCGCCTACGCGACGCTGCAGTGCGCCGAGCTGCTCGCCAACGGCGCGCCCGGCATCCACTTCTACACGATCAACCGCTCGCCGGCGACGCGCGCGATCCTCTCCGCGCTGCGGCTCCAGCGCCCTTGGGAGAAGGGCGCCGGAACCGATCCCGCGTTGCGGTTGGCTACTGCCTAGCCGCGAGTTCCACGGGCATCACGCGGCGCGCGACGCCGCCGTGGAACTCGCAAGGGGCGTCAGCCCCCGACCCCCGGCAGCGTCGGCACGCACGGCGGCGTTCTCGCCGTCGACGGGTCGAGCGCGTTGAGCGTCAGCCGCAGCGCCCGGCGGTCATAGGAGACGCCGAGGTGCTCGGTCAGGTTGATGATGCAGCCGCTCTGCAGCGTGATGTTGGTCGCGCCGCTGAGGAAGCTCTGCGTGTACGGCGTCACGACCTCGTCGTATCTCGACGCGATCACCGTGTAGGTGACGCCGGCTATCGTGTCGCCGCCCGCGTCGAGCGTTCTGTTGAACGTCGAGCCGAGCCGCTGGTCCTCGAGCGCCGGCGCGCCGGCGTTGAGGATCGCGCTCGCGCCGGGGATGAATCTGCCGAGCGTCGAGATCCCGAGCAGCGTCGTGCCGTGGTTCGACGGCGTCAGGCCGACGAGCTTGTCGACCTTCGCGGCGCCGCCGAGGTACTTGATGTACCAGCGCGGCATCATCCCGCCCTGCGAGTGGCCGACGATGTCGACCTCTCTGGCGCCGGTCGACGACAGCACTCTGTCGACGTACGCCGACAGCTCTCTGGCGGAGTCGGGGATGTGCGAGAGCCCGAGGTAGGAGCCGGGCAGATAGGCGCCGTAGTTGAGCGCGAAGACGCAGTAGCCGTTGTTCTTCAGCAGCGGCGACAGCGCGTTCCAGTTGATGAACTTGTTCTCGACCGTCCCGTGCACGAGCACGACCGGGCGCGGGTGCGCGGCGCTTGGTCTGCAGCCGAAGTCGTTGGAGCCGGGTGGATCGGTGTTCGGCGCGACCGAGCCGATCGCGAGCGCGGTCGGGAAGTTGTAGACGACCGGCAGGTCGGCCCGTGCGGCCGGTGCGACGACGAGCGTCAGCAGCGCCGCGAGCAGCGCGAACAGGGCAACGCGGCCGGCGGCCGCGCGCGTGGTCTTCCTCATCTTCATCCCCTTGTCAGTGGTGGTCTGCTGGACCGGCCCCGCTGCGCAGCAAACCTGACTAATGAGGAAGAGTCAAGGCCTTTCCGGCGGCTGCGCTCTGAGCGCGTGAGCGACGAGCTTGCGCCCGCCGCGTTCGTAGCGCACGTCGACGGTGTGGTGGGCGCGGTAGGTCCCTATGCCCCATGCACCCCAGAACCAGCGCCAGAAGCCCAATCTGCCCTCCTGCGCCAGCGGTCTGTCGAACAGCAGCACGCCGTCGGCGACCTCGTAGTCCTCCCCCGCTCTCTGCAGCACGCCGTTGACGAACACCTCGAACGGCGGCTCGACGCCACGTGGAAGCTCTACGCGCCAGCGCTCCATATCGGGCGCATTATCGCGCCTGGGTGCGACGGCGCGACACGAGAGCTGCTCCTGCCCACGCCAGCAGCACGACGACACCGACCGTGCTTGCGACGGCTCCCGCACGCAACCCTGGAACGGAGTAGCTCCACTCCACCTCGTGAACGCCGGCCGGGACCACGACTCCGCGCATCACGAGATCCGAGCGGACCTGTCTCGCGGGCCGGCCGTCCACGGTCACTTTCCAGCCCGGCGCCCATGCGTCGCCGAGCATCACCAGCGCCTGTGCGTCGGTCTCGGTGCGGATCGTGACGCGTGCGTTCTCCTCGTCGACGACGTGGGCGCTGCCGGCGCCGGCGAGTTGGTCGGCTGCCACTCCGGGCGGCAGGTCGTCCGTGCGCGCCACGACGGTGCGTCGCGGGTCGAACCCATCGGCGACGACGCCGGCGAACTCCTCGTCCTCGTCGGCGGCCAGCACGACGTCGCGCGCCACGACGACACGCGGCGCGGCGACTTCGTTGCGGTAGATCTTCGCGTCGGTGCCGCTGTAGGCGCTGCGCAGGCGCGACGAGCGGCCTTCGTCGAGCAGGGTCTTGGGCTCGGTCACCACGTAGCGGACGCCGAGCGCGCCGAGTATCCCGGCCGACTCTGACGCGACGCCCCGGAGGTCGAGCGGCTGCCATCCCTGCTGCGTCTGGTTGAGCGCTCTCCAGAGGCGGAGGTAGCGCAAGCTCGGCTGTGGCGCGTCGTAGCCTCGCGCGTCGCGCAGCCCGTAGGTCGTCGACCAGTCGCTCGCGAGTGCGTAGCCGGTGCCGACTATCCGTCCCTCGTCGATGCGTCTCTGCAGGAAGGCGATCGCCGGTGTACGCGGCGGGAACGCTGTGGCGGACGGGGTGATCGGCTGGTACCCGGCAGCGAACGACAGCATGTCGATCGCTGCCAGCAGGGCGATCGCAGCGCCGATGGCGGCACGGTGTCTCGTCTGGCGTCGGACGAGCAGGCAGAGACCGGCCAGCACGCCGGCCAACAGGATCCAGCGCAGGACGCTGGCGAGCGCGAGCGCGCCGTCGGTCGTCGCCGCGAAGCGCGACGTCAAGCGGTGGAAAGCGTCGCCGACGTCACCGCCCTCGAGCTGAAGGGCGCTGAGACCGGCGATCGCCACGAGCCCTGCTCCCGCGAGCGCGGTCCAGGTCGGCCATTGTCGCTCCTTGCTCAACACCCGTTCCAGGCCGAAGGCGGCCAGGACGGCGATCGCCAGCAGGAACCACAGCAGCAGGCGCTGGTTCTGGACATGGTCGAACAACGGCAGCGCGTTGAAGAGGTCGCGCATCGGCGCGAGGTCAAACGCGACCGCGAGGCCGACCGCGCCGAGCGCGACGAACGGCGCTTTGCGCGGCCAGCCGTCCGGGGCGAGCAGCGCGACGAGCGCGAGGACCGTCGCGACTGCGCCACCGTACAACGCACGCTCGTTGTAGTTCGCCGGGCCTCTTATGAGATTTTCGCTCGGTCGCCCCCACCAGTCCGGGAAGGGCACCGCGCGCATCGCCTCCAGCGGCAGTGTCGAGCCCGGCAGGGCGCTCGCGCCGTTGCGGCGGGCCACCTCGCCGGCGGTCCCCGCCGCGGCGAGCTGTGCGGGCAGCAGTACGACGGCCGCGACGAGCGTGCCCGACGCGAGCGACGCCACGATCGTGCCAAGTCGGAGCAGGATCTCGCGCGGACCGGCGTCGCGCACTGCCACGGCGCGTCCGATCGCGTACAGCAGCGTGAAGGCGAGAACGTGCAGCTGCGTGCCGGGGTGGCCGCTGAACTGCGTGACAGCGACCAGCAGGGCGAGGGGGATCCCGTTCGAGAGCCGTCGGTCCCGCATGATCCGCTCGGTCAGCCACAGCAGCCACGGCAGCAGCGCCCCAGCTGACACATGCGCCCCGTGGCTGAGCCACACCACGTCGAAGCTGCAGAGCGCAAAGCTGGTGCCGGCGACGATCCCCGGCCAGAAGCCGAGCCGAAGCTCGCGCACCAGCAGGTAGGTACCGAAGGCGGCCGCCCACAGCTTCGCTGCTGCGGCGACGCCGAGCCCGTACTTGAGCGGGAAGACCCAGAGGGGCACGCTGAACGGGCTCAGCCATGCGACCGAGGCGTTCGCGAACAGAGGGGTTCCGGCGAGCGCGTGCTGATTCCACGCCGGAAACGTCCCGCTGCGGATCAGGTCGCGCGCAAGCACGTCCCAGGGGAGGTACGACATCGGAACGTCGCTGAGCGCGAGGTTGTAGTAGCTCGACATGTCGGCGGGCATCGCCTGCTGCCACGGCGCCCACTGATAGAGCAGCGACGTTGACGTGAGCACGCCTCCGCCGACCAGCGCCGGCCAGAGATAGATCAGCACGAGGACCGCGAAGAGCCCGGCCGCGACAGCCGTCTGATGCGCGGCCATGATCGCGACCGTGCGTTCCCAAGCAGGGGCGAGCGAGCGTCTAGGCGGAAGTTCCGCGTCGGCCACCGCACGTTCCCCCGAACGTGTGCGAAGCGCCATGGGGATTAACTACCAGAACTTAGGCGGTGATGTATGGCAAACAGGTGTGCCGTACTGCTGATGCGGGATCGAAGTCGTGCCCGCCAGCGCTCCATCCCGCCGCCAGCGTACCCTCATCGCGGTGACCCGTGTGGAAGGCGACATCTCCTATCGCGTGCGGCGCTCCGATCGCGCCCGTCGTGTGCGCGTGCGGGTCGACGAGCAGCACGGCGTCGAGGTGGTGCTGCCGCGCCGCAGCGCCGAGCGCGAGGCGGCCGCCGCGATCCGCCAGCTGCGACCGTGGATCGAGCGGCGGATCGCCGAGCTGGAGCGTGCGCGCGCCCAGGTCGCCGCGCGCGGCGCGACCGTGCCGTACCTCGGCGAGACGCTCGCGCTGATCGCCGAGCCCGGCCGCAGCCGCGTGCACCGCCGCGGCGAGACGCTGCTCGTGCCCGCGCCGATGCCGGACGGGCCCGACCCGCGCGAGGCGCTGGAGCGCTGGTACCGCCGCCGCGCCGCCGCCGAGATCGCGCCGCGCCTCGACGCCGCCACCGCGCAGGCGGGCAGCTACTACTCGAAGCTGACGATCCGCGGCCAGAGAACCCGCTGGGCGAGCTGCTCGACGACCGGTGGGATGTCGTTCAACTGGCGGCTGCTGCTGGCGCCGGCGCCGGTGCTCGACTACGTCGTCTGGCACGAGGTCTGCCACCTCGAGGTGATGGACCACTCGCCGCGCTTCTGGGCGCTGCTGGCCGACCGCTGGCCCGACTACCGCGTCCACCAGGCGTGGCTGCGCGCCCACGGCGGGACGCTCGTCCTGTGAGCGCGCCGAAGGTCGCCGTGGTCGGCCACATCGAGTGGCTCGACTTCGCGCTCGTCGACCATCTGCCAGCACCCGGCGAGATCGTCACCGCGCGCGAGCACTTCGCCGTCCCCGCGGGCGGCGGCGCGGTCGCCGCGGTGCAGCTGCGGCAGCTGGCCGGCGCGGCCGACTTCTTCACCGTCGTCGGCGACGACGAGCTCGGCCGCCGCAGCGTCGCCGAGCTGCGCGACGAGCACGGCCTGACGGTCCACTCCACGACGCGCGGGGTGCCGCAGCGGCGCGCCTTCACGCACGTCGACGCCAATGCCGAGCGGACGATCACCGTGCTCGGCGAGCGGCTCGTCCCGCACGGCGCCGATCCGCTGCCGTGGGAGCGGCTCGACGACGTCGACGGCGTCTACTACACCGGCGGCGACGCCGAGGCCGCCCGCGCCGCCCGCCGCGCCCGCTTCCTCGTCGCGACCGGCCGCGCGCCCGAAGGGCTGCTGGCCGGCGGCGTCGTGCCCGACGTGCTCGTCGGCAGCGTGCGCGACGAGAAGGAGCGCGCCGGGATCGCCGCCTTCGGCGACGGCGCGCGCTGGACGGTGCTGACCGACGGCGCCCGCGGCGGCCGCTGGAGCGGCGCCGACGGCAGCAGCGGCAGCTGGAAGCCGGTCGCGCCGCCGGGGCCGCCGGTCGACGCCTACGGCTGCGGCGACTCGTTCGCCGGCGCGCTCGCCTACGGGCTCGGCGCCGGCCTCGGGATCGAGGGCGCGGTCCTGCTCGCCGCCCGCTGCGGTGCGTGGTGCGTGACGGGCCGCGGCCCGTACGGCCGCCAGCTCACGCGCGCTGAGCTGACGCCCACCGAGCGCGGATGAGCGCGGATCTGTGCACCCGGGCGGTGCACAGATCCGCGCTCATCGCTCCGTGAGCACGCGCCGCAGCGCCGCGAGCGCCGACTCGCCGTCCTGCTGCTGCACGACGGTGCGGCTGGCGCGGCCGGTCCACGCCTCCGCGGAGCCGTCGCCGCGCACGTCGATGCCGGCGCGGATCCGCGGCAGGAAGCGCTCCGGCCCGCTCAGCTCGGCGCGCGCGACGACCTGGGCGACCGGCTCGAATCTGCGCGTGCGGATGTCGACCGGCTTGCGCGGCGGCCGTGCGCCGAGCGTCAGCACGCGTGCCTGCAGCGCGTCGAGCGCCGCCTCGAGCGCGTCGAAGCGGTCGCGCTCGACGCGCGGGCCGTCGCGGACGGTGAGCGTGTAGCGCGCCATCGCGCCGAGCCTATCCGCCCGGCGCCGGGCGCGGCGCGGCCTGCCGTCAGGCGGCCCGCTCGCGCCGGGCGCTGCGCGGCCTGCCGTCAGGCGGCGTCTCTGACGTCTCTCTCGGTGAATCTCACATCGCCCTCGCGCGAGGTGATGTGGAGCGTGATCGTGCCCTTGGAGCCGCCGACGTCGAGGTCGCATCTGAAGGACGTGCCGGGTGTCGAGACGATGCCGTCGGGGCAGTCGACCACGGCTCTCTCGCCCGTCTTGAAGGTCATGTTCTCGCGCACGAACGCCTCGGTCTCGGCGGGGTCGATCGCGGCGGCCGGGAAGGTCACGTCGGCGGTGGTGAAGCTGACGTCGCCGTCGTCGGAGTCGATGTGGACGGTGGCGCTGCCTCTGCCGCCGTTCTCCCACGTCACGGCGCAGTCGAAGGTCGCGCCCTTCTCGGCGTCGACGTCCTCGGGGCAGACGGCCGCTCTGGCGCTGATCTGCTCACCGTTGCCGCTGAGGTTGTCGACGACCATCTTCTGGGCCTTCTCGTGGTCGATCGTGATGCCGCCGACGGTGACGCTCGCGCCGCAGCCGGCGACGGCGAGCGCGGCGCTCGCGAGCAGGGCGGCCAGTGCGGCGCGGATGAGGGGGCGGGTCATCTGCTCGCTCTGAGGTCTCTGGCGAGGTCGTACTCGACGTTGCCCTCGTCGCTGGTGATGTGCATCGTCAGCACGCCTCTCTCGCCGTCGATCACGACGTCGCAGCGGAAGCTCGTGCCCTTCTTCGCGTCGACGTCGTCGGGGCAGTCGACGGAGACCTCTCTCACGTCGCCGCCGACCAGGTTCTTCTCGGCGAACTCGTCCGCCTTGTCCTTGTCGATCACGGTGCCGCCGCAGCCCGCGACGGCGAGGCCGCCGGCGAGCACGAGCGCGAGCAGGGCACTGCGGGAACGGACCTTCATCTGCGGGAGCCTCCGTGGCTGGGCCTTACGCCGTTCGTACGACGTCTCAGCTCAGGTATCGCCCGTCGTGGGGGAGACTTGAGGAGGTTGCGCGCGGACGCGCCAGGCGGGTTCGACTACGCCGCGTGCAGCTCGTACAGCAGCTCGCCGGCGCCGTCGCTCCAGCGCGCGTCGGCCAGCCTGCGGGAGATGCGCGCCAGCAGCGCGCGCACGGCCGTGTTCTCGTGCAGCACGGTCGCGGAGAAGTTGCGGATGCCGCGCTCGGCGGCGGCGTCAGCGAGCTGCTCGGCGATCGCGCCGCCGAGGCCGATCCCCTGGAAGGCGTCGGCGACGACGATCGCGAACTCGGCCGTGTCGGGGCGCTCTCTGCTGCGTATGAAGCGGCCGACGCCGAGCGTCGCGTCGGGGTACGCGTCGGCGACGGCGACGAACGCGACGTGGTCATCGCCGTCGACCTCGGTCAGGTAGCGCAGCTCGGCGCCGCTGAGGCGCGGCTTCGGCATCAGGTAGCGCAGCCGCTGCGTCTCGGCCGACATCAGCGCGTGGCCGGCGGCCAGGCGCTCCTTGTCGTCGGGGCGTATGGGCCGGATCGTGATCGCGAGCCCGTCGTGCAGCGTCGGTGACATCGTTCGTCAGCGTACGAACTGACGTGCGATCCGACTGTGGCGGGGATCACACGTTCGGGTGATCGCGGCGCGTGCGGGCCCGGCCGGCGCCGGACCCGCGGGAGAGATGCGCCGGCGGCGGTTCCGCCGGCGCGGGCGACGAGCGGCCGCCTAGCGGGCGCTCATCGGGACGTAGTCGCGCTCGCGACCGCCCGTGTAGATCTGGCGCGGACGCGCGATCTTCTGCTCCTTGTCGTCGATCATCTCCAGCCACTGCGCTATCCAGCCGGAGGTGCGGCCGATCGCGAACAGGACCGGGAACATCTCGACCGGCATGCCGAGCGCCTCGTAGATCAGGCCCGAGTAGAAGTCGACGTTCGGGTACAGCTTGCGCGAGACGAAGTACTCGTCCTCGAGCGCGATCTTCTCCAGCTCGGTGGCGATGTCGAGCAGCGGGTTGGTGCCCGTCACCTCGAACACGTCCATCGCCGCTCTCTTGATGATCGTGGCGCGCGGGTCGTAGTTCTTGTAGACGCGGTGGCCGAAGCCCATCAGCCGCTCGTCGCCGTTCTTCACGCCCTGCACGAAGTCGGCGATGTTGTCGGTCGTTCTGATCCGCCGCAGCATCCGCAGCACGGCCTCGTTGGCACCGCCGTGCAGCGGCCCGTAGAGCGCGCCGACGCCGGCCGCGACGGCCGAGTACGGGTCGACCTGCGACGAGCCGACCGCGCGCACGGCGCTCGTCGAGCAGTTCTGCTCGTGGTCGGCGTGGAGGATGAAGAGCACGTCGAGCGCGCGCTCCAGCCGCGGATCCGGCTGGTACTTCAGCTCGGCAATCTTGTAGATCATCGAGAGGAAGTTGCCGGCGTAGCTGAGGTCGTTGTCGGGATAGACGTACGGCATCCCGCGGTTGTGGCGGTAGGCGAAGGCCGACAGCGTCGGCATCTTCGCGATCAGGCGCACGATCTGCTGGTAGCGCAGGTCGACGTCCTTGATCTGCGTCGCCTCCGGGTAGAAGGTCGAGAGCGCTCCGACCGACGCCAGCAGCATCCCCATCGGATGCGCGTCGTAGCGGAAGCCCTGCATGAACTCCTTCACGTTCTCGTGCACGAACGTGTGGGTGGTGACCTCGTGCGTCCACGTGTCCAGCTGCGGCTGCGTCGGCAGCTCGCCGTGGATCAGCAGGTAGGCGACCTCCAGGTAGGAGGACTTCTCGGCGAGCTGCTCGATCGGGTACCCGCGGTACTCGAGGATGCCTCTGTCGCCGTCGATGTAGGTGATCGCAGAACGACACGCGGCAGTGTTCATGAACGCCGGGTCGTACGTCATCAGCCCGAAGTCGTCGTCGTTGACCTTGATTCTGCGAAGGTCGATGCTGCGGATCGTCTCGTCCTCGATCGGGACCTCGTACTGACGACCGGTGCGGTTGTCCGTGATCGTGAGCGTGTTGCTGCCCTGGGCTACGCCACCTGCGGCGCCCTGGTCCGTGGTGTCCGTGCTCATGAGTCTCCCTTAGCGCGCATTCTCGTTCCCCCCGTTTTACCGGATCGGACCCTCCGGACGGGTGCCGGTGCGCGGGTGTGCGACGCTCAGGAAGAGGTGGCGATGGCCGCCGCGAGCGTCGCGACGACGAGGATCGCGGTCGCGCCGAGCACGATCCGGGCCGTTCCCTCGCCCTCGGCGAAGGCGGGGCGGGCGACGCCGATCGCGCCGACGAGGACGGCGAATCCGGCCAGGATCAGGCCGGTGACGTAGAACGCGGTCTTGGAGCCGTGGTCGACCGCGCCCTCGGCCGCGAAGATCAGAAACGCGAGCATGCGCGCGAGCCTAACCGATCGCGCGGGGCGCGCGGGAAGGTTGTGTCAGGGGTGGGCGCGCGGCGTCGCGCCCGGCCGCGCCGTGCCGGCCGCTCAGGCGCGCGCGCCGTAGCGCGACTCGGTCGCCTCGCGCTGGCCCTGGTAGTGCGAGCCGAGCGCCTCGCTGCCGTAGGGGCGCAGCGCCGGCGCGTCGAGCGTCATGAACGACAGCTGCGCGATCAGCAGGCCGGGGTAGAGCTTGATCGGGACGCGCGTGAGGTTGTTCAGCTCCAGCGTCAGCGTGCCCTTCCAGCCCGGATCGCAGAAGCCGGCGGTCGCGTGGACGATCAGGCCGAGGCGGCCGAGCGAGGACTTGCCCTCGATCCGCGCCACGATGTCATCGGGCAGCTCGACCCATTCGAGCGTGCGGCCGAGGCAGAACTCGCCGGGATGGATCACGAACGACTGGTCCTCCTCGACGCGCACCTCCTCGGTGAGGTTGTCCGGCATCTCGCGCAGGTCGATCGACGTCACGCGATGGTTGTTGAACACGCGGAACGTGTCGCCGAGGCGCAGGTCGACGCTCGCCGGCTGGACGAGCGCGGGATCCCACGGATCGATTCTGATGCGGCCCTCCTCGACGAGACGCGTGATCGTCCCATCGGAGAGCACCGAGTTCGGCGTCGGCGTCATGCGGCCGAAGTCTGCCAGTCCGGGCGGCAGAGCGGTGCGCCGTGGCGCGCCGGGAGGCTGCGCCGCCGCTTCAGTGCTCGCGCGTTCGCGCCCGCGTGACGTGCGTGCGCGTGCGCGGGGGCGCCTTCACCGTCGGGTCGCCGTGCGGACCGCGGTGGCGCGGGTGGCGGTCGAACGGCGGGCGCGGATGGCGCGGGTCGCGCACCTGGCGCACCTTCGAGCCGCCCTCGCCGTCCTGCGACTCGTCGAAGTCGTCGGGGACCTGGCGGACAGCCCACCAGACGAGAAACAGCAAGAGCCCGATCGGGATCTTGAGCACCAGCATCAACCACACGAATCCCCATCCCATGGTCGGCCAAGGCTACCTCGCGCCGACGCCGCCGTCACGCCGTGATGTGGACCGCTGACCGCTGCGGCTGTTTCGTCCAGCCGAAATGCACGTATGCGGACATCTCGCCGCATTTGGACAGTGATGATTGACGTATCCGGCACATACTGTTTATTCTTGCTTCACGCTATGAGTCGGATCACAGAGGAGAGAGCTCGCGCATGAACATCGCGTCACGCGGAGCGTCGATGGCAGTGGACTGGGAGCAGCGCGTCGACTTCGCGCGCCTGCGCAGCGACCGGCTGACCCGTGCCAAGGCCGCGCTGCAGGCGTCCGAGCTGGGCGCCGTGCTGCTGTTCGACCAGAACAACATCCGCTACGTCACGTCCAGTCACATCGGCGAGTGGGCGCGCGACAAGAGCGCGCGCTGCGTGCTGCTGCCGCGCAACGGCGAGCCGGTCCTGTGGGACTTCGGCTCGGCCGCCAAGCATCACCAGCTCTACGCCCCCTGGCTGCCCGAGTCGAGCTGGCGCGCCGGGGTCACCTCGATGCGCGGCGCGATGCCGCAGTCCAGCGGCGTGCCCGACATGCTCGCCGGCCACATCTACGACGTCCTCGACGACCACGGCCTGCTCGACGAGCCGGTCGGGATCGACCTGACCGACATGGAGACGCTCGCCTCGCTGGCCCGTCGCAGAATCGCGACCGGCGACGCCGCGCCCGTGATGCAGACGGCGCGCAAGATCAAGACCGCCGACGAGATCGCGCTGCTCGACCAGGCGGCCGGGATCGTCGACGCCGCCTACCAGAACATCTACGAGACGCTGCGTCCCGGCGTGCGCGAGCACGAGATCGTGGCGGACACGCAGCGGCTGCTGTTCGAGCTGGGCTCTGAGCAGGTCGAGGCGATCAACGCCGTCTCCGGCGACCGTTGCAGCCCCCATCCGCACGTCTTCTCCGACCGCCTCCTGCGCCCCGGCGACCAGGCCTTCTTCGACATCATCCACTCGTTCATGGGCTACCGCACGTGCTACTACCGCACGTTCTCGGTCGGCTCCACGAACCAGGGCCAGATCGACGCGTACAAGCAGTGCCGCGAATGGCTCGACGACGCGATCGAGCTGGTCCGCCCCGGTGTCACGACCGACAGAATCGCCGCCGTCTGGCCGACCGCGCAGGAGCTCGGCTTCCCGAGCGAGGAATCGTGCTTCGGCCTCCAGTTCGGCCACGGCCTCGGCGTCGGCCTCTACGAGGCGCCGATGATCTCGCGCCTCAACTCGTTCGACGACCCGATCGTGATCGAGGAGGGGATGGTCTTCGCGCTGGAGACCTACTGCGCCACCAGAGACGGCAGCGGCGCCGCGCGGATCGAGGAGGAGATCGTCGTGACCGCCGACGGTCCCGAGATCATCACCCGCTTCCCCGGCGAGGAGCTGCTCGTCTGCGGCCGTCAGTACGTGCGCGGCGCCGACCTCGTCGGCGACCGCGTGGAGGTGTGACGGTGGCCTCGCGCACGCAGGGCGCCGCGGAGGGCGTTGCCGGGAGCGCGGGCGGCGTCGCCACCAGCGAGCTGAGCGGCCCGGCCCAGCACGGGTTGGAGCTGTACCGCAAGATGCTCGTCGTGCGCCGCTTCGAGGAGGCGGTCCAGTCGCTCTTCCAGAAGGGCGAGGTGCACGGCACGACGCACCTCTACATCGGCGAGGAGGCCGGCGCGATCGGCGTCGGCGACGTCCTGGGCGAGCACGACCGCGTCGCCGGCACCTACCGCGGCCACGGCCACGCGCTCGGCGTCGGCGTCGACCCGCAGGGCCTGCTCGACGAGATGCTCGGCCGCGAGACGGGCGTCTGCGGCGGCCGCGCCGGCTCGATGAACGTGATCGACCTGGAGCACCGGCTGATCGGCTCCTTCGGGATCATCGGCGGCTCGATCTCGGCCGCGACCGGCGCCGCGCTGGCGTTGTCGCGTCAGGGCAACGGCGGGGTCGCCGTCGCCTTCTTCGGCGAGGGCACGACCAACCACGGCTACTTCCACGAGTGCCTCAACTTCGCGGCGGTGCTGAGACTGCCGGTCCTGTTCGTCTGCGAGAACAACCGCTACGGCGAGTTCACGCCGTTCGAGGACGTCACCGCCGGCGAGATCGCCGCCCGTCCGCAGACGCTCGGGATCCCGACCGAGACGATCGACGGGATGGACGTGTGGGCCGTGCGCGAGGCCGCCGACGCGGCGGTCAGACGGGCGCGCGCCGGCGAGGGGCCGCAGTTCATCCAGTCGATGACGTACCGCTTCGTCGGCCACTCGCGCTCGGATCCGGGGAAGTACCGCAAGCCGGGCGAGCTGGAGGAGTGGAAGGCCCGCGATCCGCTGCTGGTCGCGCGTGCGCGGCTGGCCGAGGCGTTCGGCGTCGATGCCGGCGTGGTCGACGGCGTCGACGCGGCCGTGGAAGCGCAGTTCGAGCAGATCGTCGCGCGTGCGCTCGCGGCACCGTACCCCGACCCGGCGCGCGACGGCGCGCGCGAGTTCGCGCCGACGACGTCATGAGCGCGACTGCTGCCGGGGTCCTCACCGTCCCGATGCCGCGCCTGTCCGACTCGATGGAGGAGGGGACGATCGTCACCTGGCTCGTCGAGGACGGCGCGGCGGTGACGGCGGGCGAGGAGATCGTCGAGGTCGAGACCGACAAGGCGACGATGCCCTACGAGGCCGAGACGGATGGGGTTCTGCACGTCGTCGTGCCGGCCGGCGGGACGGTTCCGGTCGGCGAGACGATCGCCCACATCGCGCCGGCAGGGGTGGCAGTCGACGCCGCGCCGCCGTCCGCGCCCTCCGATGCGCGTGAATCTGTGGTCGCTGAGCGACCACAAGTTCACGCGCATGCTGTGGTGCCGGCGCGCGGGGCGCGCGTGTCGGCCTCGCCGCTGGCGCGGCGGATCGCGCGTGAGCTGAAGATCGACCTCGCGACGCTCGTCGGCAGCGGGCCGAACGGGCGCGTCGTGAAGTCGGACGTGCTGGCGGCGGAGCCGGCGCCGGCGCCCACCGTGGAAGCCGCCAACCTCGTCCCCCTCACCCGCATCCAGCAGGTGATCGCCAAGCGGATGACGGAGTCGAAGCAGTCGGCGCCCGACTTCGTGCTCGACGTCGAGGTCGAGATGGACGCCGCGATCGCGATGCGCGCGCGCTTCAAGGAGCTGCTCGCGGGCGCGGCTGGAGCGGGCGGCGCTGACGCGAGCGCGGCCAAGCCGCCGTCCCTCGGCGACTTCGTCATCAAGGCGTGCGGGATCGCGCTGCGCGAGCACCCCCGCCTCAACGGCGCCTATCGCGGCGACGCGATCGAGCTGTTCGACCGGGTCAACGTCGGCGTCGCGGTCGCGGTGCCCGGCGCGCTGCTGGTGCCGACCGTCGTCGACGCCGACCAGCGCACGCTCGGGCAGATCGCCGGCGACGTGCGGCGGCTCGCCGCCAGTGCGCGCGAGGGCAGGCTGACCCCGGCCGAGTTGAGCGGCGCGACCTTCACCGTCTCCAACCTCGGCATGTTCGGCGTCGACGCCTTCACCGCCGTGCTCAACCCGCCGCAGGCGGCGATCCTCGCCGTCGGCGCGGTCAAGCAGCGGCCGGTCGCGCGCGACGGGCAGCTCGCGCTCGGCAGCACGATGTTCGCCCGCCTCACCTGCGACCACCGCATCGTCAACGGCGCTGATGGCGCCGCATTCCTCGCGCGCGTGCGCGAGCTGCTCGAGACGCCGGAGCTGCTGGCGCTGTGAGCCCGCCCACCGCAACCGGCCGCCGCCCGTGCGGCGCGCAGAGCACCTCACTTGCAACGAAGGGGTCCATCGATGGCTGACACGCTCGAATTCCGCCGCGCGATCCGCGACGCGCTCGACGAGGAGCTGGCGCGCGACGAGCGCGTCGTCTTCTTCGGCGAGGACGTCGCCAAGCCGGGCGGCGTCTTCGCCGCCACGCCCGGTCTCTACGACGCCCATGGCGAGGCGCGCGTCTTCGACACGCCGATCTCGGAGCTGGCGATCACCGGCGCCGCCTTCGGCGCCGCCGTCTGCGGCCTGCGTCCCGTGATCGAGATCATGTTCGCCGACTTCCTGCCGCTCGCGATGGACGGCATGGTCAACCAGGCGGCGAAGTACTGGTACCTCTCCAACGAGCAGGCGCCGGCGCCGATCGTGGTGCGCTCCGCCTTCGGCGCGGGCGGCCGCTTCGGCGCGATCCACTCGCAGTCGCCGGCGCCGTGGTTCCAGGGCGTCCCCGGCCTGAAGATCGTCGCGCCGAGCACCCCGGCCGACGCGAAGGCGCTGCTGAAGGCGGCGATCCGCGACGACAACCCCGTCCTCTTCCTGGAGCACAAGCGGCTCTACTCGCTCAAGGGCGACCCGGCGCCGCAAGAGGAGGTCGCGACGATCGGCGAGGCGAAGGTCGTGCGCGCCGGTGCCGACCTGACCGTCGCCGCCGTCGCCGCCTCCGTCCACCACGCGCTGACCGCCGCCGAGACGCTCGCCGCCGAGGGGATCGAGCTGGAGGTCGTCGACCTGCGCACGCTGCGCCCGCTCGACGTGCCGACGGTCGTCGGCTCGGTCGCGAAGACCAACCGGCTGCTCGTCGTCGAGGAGGGGCCGCTGACCGGCGGCTGGGCCGGCGAGCTGGTCGCGCGCGTCAGCGAGGAGGCGCTCGGCGAGCTGGACGACGTCTGGCGCCTGGCGACCGACGACACGCCGGTCCCGTACAGCCCGACGCTGGAGGATCCCTTCCTGCCGGGCGCCGACGCGATCGTCGCGGCCGTGCGGGCGCGGCTGGGGGTGGCGGCGTGAGCCGCGTCGCGCACCGGCGGCCGAGCCCCGCCGCGCGATGACCACCGGGCCGCGGATCGCGGTCCTCGGCAGCGGTGCCAACGGCGCCTCGATCGGCGCCGACCTGACCGCGGCCGGGCACGACGTGACGCTGATCGAGCAGTGGCCCGAGCACGTCCGCGCGATGCGCGCCGACGGGTTGCGGATCGAGCTGCCCGACGAGACGCTGCACGTGCGCGTCAAGGCGCACGACCTCTGTGACGTGGCGACCTTCACGCGCCCGTTCGACGTCGTGCTGCTGCTGATGAAGGCCTACGACGCGCGCTGGGCGACGCAGCTGATCGCGCCCCACCTCGCGCCCGGCGGGCTCGTCGCGGGCGTCCAGAACGGCATGACCGCCGACGTGATCGCCGAGGTCGTCGGCGCGGAGCGGACGCTCGGGACGGTGATCGAGGTCTCCTCGATGATGACCGTGCCGGGCGTCGTCGAGCGTCACTCGCCGCCGTCGCGCTCGTGGTTCGCGGTCGGCGCGCTCGACCCCGCGACGCGCGGCCGCGAGCACGAGGTCGCCGACCTGCTGCGCTGCTCGGGCGCCGTCGAGGTCGTCGACGACATCCGCGCGGCGAAGTGGATGAAGCTCGTCAGCAACTGCACGACGCTCGTCACGACCGCGCTGCTCGGCGTGCCGATGCGCGCGGCGCTGAACGAGCCGGGGATGCGCGAGCTGATGATCCGCTGCGGCCAGGAGGCGCTCGACACGGGCGCCGCGCTCGGCCATCCGGTGCTGCCGATCTTCGGCCTCAGAGAGGAGCACGTGCGGCGGCCCGAGGAGGTCGTCGAGACGCTGCTCGACGTGCTCTACGCCGGCTTCGTGCTGGAGCACACGACGACGACGATCCTGCACGACTGGCGCAAGGGCCGCCACAGCGAGGTCGACGACATCAACGGCCTCGTCGTCGCCGAGGCCGAGCGGCTCGGCGGCGCGGCGCCGGCCAATGCGGCCGTCGTCGCACTGGCGCACCAGGTCGAGCGTGGCGAGCTGGAGCCCGGCCCCGGCAACCTCGCGCGGCTGCTCGCCGCGCTGTGAGGGCGGGCGCGGCGCCGCCCTCGCGACGCCGCGCCTTCGCCTCCCCGCCTCAGCCTCTGCCGAGCAGCTCGGCGAGGTGATCCCAGTCGCGGTCGAAGCGGTAGGAGTGGTTCGACGGCGGCTGCGGTGAGGAGGTCTCCAGCCAGCGCACCGTCGCGTCACTGGTGTTGTAGAAGGCGTGGATGCAGCCGACGCCGGTCCACATCGCGTCGCCGGCTCTGAGCAGGTAGCGCTCGCCGTCGGCGACCGCCTCGACCTCGCCGTCGAGGATGAAGTAGCTCTCCTCCAGCGGATGGTCGTGGGGCTGGGCGACGCCGCCGGGCTGGTACTCGACCATGAACATCGTGTGCAGCGCAGCACCGAGGCGCTGGTCGACGAGCATCTTGACGGCGATGCCGCTGTAGGCGAGCAGCGCCGTCGCCATGCTGGAGGAGACCTGCGGCGCGTCGACCGCGGCGCCGTGCTTGAGCACGTCGACGTCCATCTGGCCGGCGTCGAGGCGGAAGAAGGTGCGCGAGCGGGGGTCACGCACGTCGAGCGGGTGGACCGGGCCGTCGGCGAGCGGCGTCCCGGTGAAGAAGGTGTCCGGCTTCTCGTCGTCCAGGCGCGGCGCGGGCGCCGTCATCTCCAACCAGCGGGCCGGCTGCCCGTCGCGATTGCGCCACGAGTGCTCGACACCGAGCGGCACGATCCCGCAGGCGCCCGGCTCCAGCCGCGTCGTGCGGCCGTCGAGCGTCAGCTCCGGCGATCCCGCCAGCACGAAGAAGCTCTCCTCGCACGAGTGGAGGTGCGCGCCGACCATGCCGCCGTCGGCGAGCGCGCAGAGCCCGAAGCCGGTGTGGACGGCGCCGACCTGCTTGCCGACGATCTCGGCGCGCTCGAAGCGCTCGACATGGCCGGCGTAGCGGGCCGGGACGGCGCCGCGGATGTCGGCGGCGAACTGGACGTGGTGCATCGGGACTGCTCCGTTTCGTGGCGGTGGCGGTGGCGTGGCGGTGGTCGTCTCAGGCGTCGCCGAGCCCGGCCTCGCGCCGCAGGCGCGGCAGCAGGGCCATCAGGTCGAGCTGGCCCATCCCCTGCGAGATGCAGCCCTGCACGAGCTGCTGCGTCGCGGCGGTCAGCGGCAGCGGGACGCCGGCGCGTCTGCCGGCGTCGAGCGCCAGCTCGAGGTCCTTGCGCATCAGCTCGGCGGTGAACGTCGAGCTGTAGTCGTCGGCGACGAGCGCGTCGGTCTTGTATCTGACGAACGGGCTGCCGACGGCGGAGCCGCCGATCACCGCGAGCGCGTCGGCGCGCGCGACGCCGTCGGCCTCCAGCAGCACCAGCGCCTCGGCGATCAGCTGGGCGGTGCCGGCGAGCATCAGGTTGAGCGCGAGCTTGACGACGCGCGCCTGCTCGGCGTCGCCGACGTAGAAGAGGTTGGGGCCGATGTCGCTCAGCGTGGGCGCGAGCGCGTCGAAGCGCTCGCGCGGGCCGGAGACGACGATCGAGAGGTTGCCGGCGGCGACGACCGCCGGGTTGCCGGAGACCGGGGCGCGCAGCAGCGCCACGTCGCGCTCGGCGAGCACCGCGGCGATCCGCGCGGAGGTGTCGGCGCCGACGGTGCCCATGTCGATCACGGTGCGGCCGCCGGACGTGGGGGAGGCGCCGGACGCGGGCGCGGCGAGACCGTCGAGCAGGCCGCCGTCGCCGTGCACGACCTGCTCCAGCGCGGCGCCGTCGGCGAGCATCGTGATCGCCGCGTCGGCGTGCTGCCACACGTCGGCGGGCCGCGCGGCGACGCGCACGCCGCGGGCGGCGAACGGCTCGGTCGCGGCCGGCGAGCGGTTCCAGACGGTCAGCTCGTGGCCGGCGTCGAGCAGGCGCTCGGCGATCGCCGCTCCCATCCGTCCCAGTCCAAGCACAGCGATTCGCACGAGATCTCCTCCTAGGTGGTGAACGACAGCTCCAGCGCGCCGAGCGGCGCGACCTCGACGCGCAACCGCTGGCCAGGGGCGACCGGCGTCAGCGGGATCGCGGAGCCGGCGATCACGACATCGCCGGCCGACAGCCGCTCGCCGTGGCGCGCCAGCTCGTCGGCGACGAAGCGGACGACGTCGACCGGCGCGCCGATCACCGCGCGCGGGTCGTCCTCGCGCGCGACCTCGACGCCGTCGAGCGAGGCGCGCACGGAGATGCCGGTGTCGTCGCCGCCGTGGCGCGATGCCTGCGGCGGACCGAGCATGACGGCGCGGTGGAAGACGTCGCCGGCGATCACCTCCTCGACGGCGTCGAGCGGCAGCGTCACGTCGACCAGCTCGATCGCGGCGGAGAGCGCGCCGATCGCCGCGGCGGCGGCGGCCTCGTCGGCGCCGGGCGGGAGGTCGGCGCCGAGCGTGATCGCCAGCTCGCCCTCGATCATCGCTCTGCTCCAGCCGCCGATCGCGACCTCCGCGCCGTCGGCGAGCAGCGTGCGGTCGGTCAGGTGGCCGACGACGCGCTGGTCGAGACCGGCGGCGCGCTGGCTGGCGGCCGTGGTGAGCGCCACCTTCCAGCCGAGCGGGCGGGCGCCGTCGCGCAGCGCGGCCGCGCGCGCGGCGAGCTGGCGTGCCATCCCCGCGGCGATGCGCGGATCGCGCGCACGTGCAGTCTCACACTCCATGCGTTCACTATAGATACACAGAAGCGGCGGCGCCACCCGCGCGGCCGGGCGGTGAGCGGCGGCGCGAGCCGCCGCGCTGGGCGGAACGCCGCGAGCGCGCCGCGCCTGGCCCGCTCACGCGTGCGCGCGAGCGCTGCGCCCGACGACGACCCAGAAGCCGGTCGTGGGGCGGTCGTCGAGCAGGTTGAAGAGCCGGTGCGGCATCGTCGAGGCGAACGAGATCGAGTCGCCGGCCTCCAGCTCGTAGGTGTGAAAGCCGACGGTCACGCCCAGCCGCCCCTCGGCGACGTGGCCGTACTCGCTGCCGTCGTGGCGCTGCAGCGCGTCGGCCGGCGCCGAGGCGCCGCCGGGCTCGTAGGTCACGCGCATGAACTCGACGTCGGGGCTGGGCGTGGCGGCCAACAGCTCCCAGCGCACCCCGTCCTCCAGCGCGATCCGGCGCGGGGAGGCATGACGGGCGACCGGCAGCGGCGCCGATTCGAGCTGGGTTGGCCGCGCGAGCGCGCCGCCCGCGGGCACGGTGACCGGCGGCGCGCCCGCGAGCGCGGGCGCGGCCGCGCCCGCCGCCGTCCGCGGCGCTCCCACCAGCTCGTCGAGCGAGCTGCCGAGCGCCGTCGTGACGGCGTACAGCGTCGTCACCGACGGCATCGTCAGGCCGCGCTCCAGCTGCGAGATCATGCTCGCTGACAGCTGCACGCGGCGGCTCAGCTCGCGCAGTCCGATGCCGTTGCGCTCGCGCGCCGCGCGCAGCCGCTCGCCGAGCTGCACGGCGTCGAACGCCGGCCCCTCCTCAGGTCCGCTCCTCTCCACGCGGCCAGTGTAGGGAGATTACCCGCGCCTGTGTAGTGGAAATGATCGAAACGCCAATTTGGTAATTGCTGCTTGACACGCTGTGCGCCGCTCGTTACCTTGCCGTTGCGTATCCCGGAGGAGAGAACGGAGCGAAGGTGTCGAATCAGCGCAAGCTCATTCGCGGCGGCACGGTGATCACCGTCGACCGTGCGATCGGCGATCTGCAGACCGGCGACGTCCTGATCGAGGACGGCGTCATCACCGCGGTGGCCCCGTCCATCGAGGCCAGCGGCGACGTCGAGGTCATCGACGCGACCGGTCACATCGTGCTCCCGGGCTTCATCGACACCCACCGTCACACGTGGCAGGCGCCGGTCCGCAACATCGGCTCCGACTGGTCGCTGTTCCACTACCTCGCCGGCATCCACACGGGCCTCAGCAAGCACTACCGCCCCGAGGACACCTACGCCGGCAACCTGCTCGGGACCGCCGAGGCGCTCGACGCGGGCGTCACGACGCTGCTCGACTGGTCGCACAACCTCGCCACCCCCGACCACGCTGACGGCGCGATCGCGGGCCTGCGCGACTCCGGCGCCCGCACCGTCTTCGCCCACGGCGGCGGCGCGGCCGGCTGGAGCCCCGTGCCCGGCAACACGACGCCGCACCCGGCCGACGACGTCCGCCGCGTGCGCGACCAGTACTTCTCCTCGCAGGACGGCCTCAGCACGATGGCGATCGCGATCCGCGGGCCGCAGTTCACGACCGAGGAGGTCGCGCTGCACGACTGGGCGATCGCGCGCGAGCTGGACCTGCGCGTGACCGTCCACGTCGGCGACGGCGAGCTGGGCAAGACGCGCCCGATCGAGTGGATGAAGGCCAACGGCCTGCTCGACGACAGAACGACCTACGTCCACTGCAACACGCTCGGCGACGACGAGCTGGCGATGATCGCCGCCTCTGGCGGCACCGCTTCGATCGCGTCGATCGTCGAGATGCAGATGGGCCACGGCTGGCCGGCGACCGGGCGGCTGCTCGACGCCGGCGTGCGGCCGAGCTTCTCAGTCGACGTCTGCTCCGCGGTCGGGACCGACATGTTCAGCCAGATGCGCACGACGCTCGTGACCCAGCACGCGATCGACAACGCGGCGCTGGAGGCCTCGGGCGGCACGCTCTCCGGCGGCGAGCAGCTGAAGATCAGCTCGCGCGACGTGCTGGAGTTCGCCACGATCGAAGGCGCGCGCGCCTGCGGCCTCGACGGCGTCACCGGCTCGATCACGCCGGGCAAGCAGGCCGATGTCCTGCTGCTGAAGGCCGACGGCCTCGGCATGTTCCCGCTCAACAACCCGGTCGCGGCGGTCGTCTACAACGCCCATCCCGGACTCGTCGACACGATCCTCGTCGCCGGCAGGGTCGTCAAGCGCGGCGGCCAGATGGTCGACTTCGACCTCGACCGCGCCAAGACGCTCGTCAACGCGACGCGCGACCACCTGCTCGCGAAGGCCGCCGACGACACCGGCATCTCCGACTGCAACTTCGACGGGACGTGGATCCCGCGGGTGCACACCCACGCATGAGCGAGCAAGCCGCCCACCCGGGGACCGCGGTCGCGGTGCCGACTCAGATCAGCCCGCTGCGCTGGCTGCGCGCCTTCGTGCGCACGCCCTACTTCGCGATCTGGCCGGCGACCGCGCTGCTGTTCGCGGTCAGCCCGATCCTCGCCAGCGGCAGCCTCGACGGCAGCGCGCTGCTGGGGATGCTGCCGTTCGCGGCGATCCTCGCGCTCGTCGCGGCCGGGCAGACGCTGATCGTCCAGCAGGGCGGCCTCGACCTGTCGGTCCCCGGCATGGTCTCGCTGTCGGCGGTGATCGTCTCGAAGTACCCGCAGGGGTCCGACGGGAGACTGCTGGCGGCGGTCGCGATCGCGCTCGGCGCCTGCGCGCTGGCGGCGCTGATCAGCGGGATCGCGATCACGCGCTTCGGCATCACGCCGCTGATCGCGACGCTCGGCGTCAACGCGCTGCTGACCGGCGCGGTGCTGCAGTACACCAGCGGCAGCGCGTCGGACCCGGCGCCGCCGGCGCTCGTCGACCTCGCCTCCGGCAAGGTCGCGGGGATCCCCAACACCGTCGTGATCGCCGTCGTCCTGATCGCGCTGGCGACCTTCGTCGTGCGCCGCACGATCCTCGGGCGCCGCTTCGTCGCCGCCGGCGCCAGCCCGCGCGCGGCGGTCGCCGCCGGCATCCGCGTGCGCGAGCACCAGCTCGGCACGTACGTCGTCGCGGGTCTGCTCTACGCCGCCGCCGGCATCCTGCTGGCCGGCTTCCTCGAGACGCCGGGCCTGCAGCCGGGGCAGCAGTACCTGCTGCCGTCGATCGCGGCGGTCGTGCTCGGCGGCACGGCGCTGACCGGCGGGAGCGGCAGCGTCGCCGCGACCGCGGTCGGCGCGCTCTTCCTCACGCAGCTCAACCAGGTCGTGCTCGGGATGGGCGCCGCCTCGTCGGTCCAGCTGCTGATCCAGGGGCTGATCATCGCGCTCGGCATGGGGCTTCGCAACGTGCCCTGGGCCGCGGTGCGGCGCGCGCTGCCGTCAGGGCGCGTGCCGACGTCGCAGCGGTCGGACTAGCGCCGCCGCACCGGACGGCCGTGGGGCGGTCGTCCACCGCATCGAGTTCATCAATTCGGAGGAGAGGTAGTCATGGGTTTGGAGCTCAAGGCGGCCGTGCGCCGTCTGCGAGGGCTGCTCGCCGTCGTCGCGGCGTGCGCGCTCGCGCTGACCGTCGCCGCGTGCGGCGACTCGAGCAGCTCGTCGAGTGGTTCGACGAGCGGAGGCGGCGACAGCACGGCCGCCGCCGACACGACCGCGGCCGCGCCGGCCGCCGCCTCGACGGAGGAGCTGGAGGCGACCGCCGGCAAGAGCGAGGACACCTCGTGGTGCGGTGACAGACCGATCACGGTCGGCGTCCACGACGGCTTCGGCATCAACGCCTGGTCGCAGGCGTCGTACGCGACGGTCCGCTCGGAGCTGGCCAAGTGCGACAACGTCAGACAGATCGTCGCCGCCGGCGGCGGTGACCTGCAGAAGACGATCTCCGACATCAACGGCATGGTCGCGCAGGGGATCGACGCGCTCGTCGTCGTGCCCGGCTTCGGCCCGGCGCAGGCGCCGGCCTTCAAGGCCGCGACGCAGGCCGGCGTGAGAGTCGTCGCGTGGGCCTCGGAGCCCGGCGGCACGAGAGGCACCGACTACCTCGACTACGTCGACTGGGACACGAAGGCCAACGGCGCCGCGTGGGCGAGATGGATGGGCGAGACGCTGAGAGGCAGAGGCAACGTCGTCTTCCTCGGCGGCCCGGCCGGCACCCCCGTCAGCCAGAACGAGCTGGAGGGCGTCGTCGAGGAGTTCAGCGCCAACTACCCCGACATCAGACTGCTGACCGGCGACAAGGACTACCCGGCGACCAACTGGGATCCGGCGCAGGCGCAGAGAACGATGGCCGCGCTGCTGGCGAAGTACCCCGAGATCGACGGCGCGATCATCGACTACGGCGCTTCGACCGAGGGCGCGCTGCGCGCCTTCCAGCAGGCCAACCGCAGACTGATCCCGATCGCGACGACCGAGGCCAACAACCTCGCCTGCCAGTTCAGAAGACTGAAGACCTCGAACCCCGACTTCGAGCTGGCGACGATCTCGTCGCGCAACTGGCTCGGCCGGATCGCGGCGCGCAAGGCCGTCGCCTCCGCCGAGGGGATCGAGAACGGCGAGCCGTCGCTGTTCGCGCTCGGCCTGACCGAGGACAGCCTCGGCGGCAGAGACCCCAGATGCGATCCCGCGTCCCCGCCCGACACCTACTTCTCCAACGACCTCAGCGAGGCCGACCTGGAGCAGTTCGGCAAGACCGACTAGGAGCGACCGAATCATGTCGACGACACCGCGCGCCGTCCTGCGCCTGACCGACGTCGAGAAGACGTATCCGGGCGTCCGTGCGCTCAAGCGCGTCAGCTTCGAGGTTCGCGAAGGCGAGGTCCACGCGCTCGTGGGCGAGAACGGCGCCGGCAAGTCGACGCTGATGGCCGTCGCCGCCGGCTCGACGGTCCCCGACTCGGGGACCGTCGAGATCGACGGGACGGTGCTGGAGGACCCGACCCCGGCCGCCGCGCAGGCGGCCGGGCTGGCCGTCGTCTACCAGCACACCTCCGTGCTCGACGACCTCACCGTCGCCGAGAACATGGCCTTCGGGATGCCGCCGCAGCGGCGCCCGTCGCTCGGCAGAGCGCGCGCCTGGGCGGCCGAGAAGCTGGCCGCGATCGACATCGAGCTCGATCCCGGAGCGCGCGTCGGCGAGCTCGGCGTCGCCGAGCGCCACCTGCTGGAGATCGCCAAGGCGGTCGTGCGCGAGCCGCGCGTGCTCGTGCTCGACGAGCCGACCGAGTCGCTGACCGCGGCCGAGACCGAGGTGCTGTTCGCGCGGATCCAGAAGATCGTCGCGACCGGCGCCGCGGTCGTCTACATCTCCCACCGCCTGCCCGAGGTGAAGCGGATCGCGACGCGCCTGAGCGTGCTGCGCGACGGCGAGATGCGTGGCACCTTCGACGCCGCCGAGGTCTCCGAGGACCAGATCCTGCAGTTGATCGTCGGCCGCTCGATCGAGCGCGCCTTCCCCGACAAGCGGCCGGCCGACGCCGGCCCCGCGGCGCCGCTGCTGGAGCTGCGCGACTTCTCCGGCGACCGCTTCCACGACGTCGCGCTGACGGTTGGAGCGGGCGAGATCGTCGGCCTCGCCGGTGTCGAGGGCAACGGCCAGCGCGACGCGCTGCGGGCGCTCGCGGGGATCGAGTCCGCGCGTGGCTCGGTGACCGTCGGCGGCAGGGGCGCCTCGGTGCGCGACCCGCGCAGCGCGCAGGCGGCCGGGATCGTCTACCTCCCCGGCGACCGCCACGAGGAGGGGCTGTTCCTCGACCTCTCCGTGCGCGAGAACACGTCGCTGCTGTCGCTCGGCAAGGTCGCCAGCGGACCCGTCGTGCGGACCGCGCGCGAGCGCGCGACCGTCGCGGAGCAGATCCGCGAGCTGACGATCAAGACGCCGAGCGAGGACACGCCGGTCGGGTCGCTGTCGGGCGGCAACCAGCAGAAGGTGCTGTTCGCGCGCTCGACGCTGAAGGAGCCGACCGTCCTGCTGGCCGACGAGCCGACGCGCGGCGTCGACGCCGGCGCGCGCGTCGAGATCTACCGCGTCATGCGCGCCGTCGCCGACGGCGGCAGCTGCGTCGTGGTCGTCTCCTCCGACGCGCTGGAGCTGCAAGGCCTCTGCGACCGCGTCCACGTCTTCTCGCGCGGCCAGATCGTCAGAACGCTCGAGGGCGACGACGTGACCGAGGAGCAGATCACCGGCGCCGCGCTGACAGCGACCAGCGAGCGCAGAACGCTGGCCGAACGGGCGCGCGGCGCGCTGAGACTGCGCCGCTTCGCCGCCGGCGACCGCGCCCCGGCGCTCGTGCTGGCACTGCTCTTCATCCTGCTGGCGATCTACACGACCGGCAGAAACGAGTTCTTCTTCAGCGAGCGCTCGGTCTCCAGCATGCTGCTGCTGGCCAGCGCGCTCGCGTTCATCGCCTTCGGGCAGCTGCTCGTGCTGCTGACGGCGGGGATCGACCTCTCGGTCGGGCCGCTCGCCGGCCTCGTCGTCGTCGTGCTGTCGTTCTTCTTCGGGATCGGCTCGACCGGCGGCGAGTGGATGCTGGGGATCGTCGTCGTGATCGCGGTCGCGGTCGCGGTCGGGTTGACGAACGGGATGCTGGTGCGGTTCGTGAAGCTGTCGCCGGTGCTGGCGACGCTGGCGACCTACATCGTGCTGCAGGGTGTCTCGCTGCTGCTGCGCCCGCAGCCCGACGGCTCGCTGTCGCCCGACTTCACCGACTTCCTGACGCAGAGAGTCGGCGGCGTCCCACTCGCCTTCGTGATCGCGGTCGTGCTCGCGATCGGCGCCGAGATCGCGCTGCTGCGCAGCCGCTGGGGCCTGCAGCTGCGCGCCGTCGGCTCCGACGAGACGCGCGCGCACAGAATGGGCGCCCGCGTCGGGGTGACCGTGATCGGCGCCTACGTCGGCTGCGCGCTGCTGACGCTGCTCGGCGGCCTGATGCTGTCGGCGCAGATCGGCATCGGCGACCCGTCGGCCGGCATCAACTACACGCTCACGAGCATCACCGCCGTCGTGCTCGGCGGCGCCTCGATCTTCGGCGGCCGCGGCTCGTTCGTCGGCGCCCTGCTCGGTGCGCTGCTGCTGCAGGAGATCGCGACCGCGACGCCGTTCCTCGGCCTCGACCAGTCGTGGCAGTACTTCCTGCCGGGGATCCTGATCCTCTTCGCCGCCGGCGCCTACTCCCGCGCCCGCGGTGTGAAGACCTCGGCGCTGGCGGCGCCTGGCGGCGCCTGAATCAACAGAGACATAGGAGTGCAGATGGCAGTTCCACGCATCGCGGTCGTCGGGACCGGAGCCAACGGCGCCGCGATCGGCGCCGACATGGTTCGCGCCGGCCACGACGTCACCTTCGTCGAGCAGTGGCCGGCGCACGTCGAGGCGATGCGCGCCGGCGGCCTGCTCGTGCGCTCGCCCGACGGCACGGAGGTCCGCACCGAGGTGAACGCGATCCATCTCTGCGAGGTGGCGATGCTGCGCGAGCCGTTCGACGTCGTCTTCTTCGGCGTCAAGGCATACGACACGCGCTGGGCCTGCGAGCTGATCAAGCCGCTGATCGCCGACGACGGGCTCGTCGTCGGCCTCCAGAACGGCATGACGATCGACGACGTCGCGTCGATCGTCGGCCCGCGGCGGACGCTCGGCGCGGTGATCGAGATCGCCGGCAACATGTTCGAACCGGGCATCGTCAACCGCCAGACCGGGCGCGACGGGACGTGGTTCTGCGTCGGCGCCTACGACGACGCGGCGCGTGGTCGTGAGGAGGAGGTCGCGACGTTGATGCGGCACGCCGGCACGACCGACGTCACCGACGACATCCGCTCGGCGAAGTGGATGAAGCTCGTCGCCAACGCCGCCGAGATGGTGCCATCGGCGATCCTCGACGTGCCGCTCGTCGACGCGCTGAACGTTCCGGGAATGCGAGCGGTGATGGACGCCGCCGGCACGGAGGCGCTCGAAGCCGCGCTCGCGCTCGGCTGCAGAATCGTCCCGATGTTCGGCCAGGAGGGCATCGAGCTGCTGCCGCCCGAGCGCTATGCGGCGGCGCTGCTCGACGCCGTGCTCGCCGGCTGGTCGCTGGAGGACACCCGTGTCGCGGTGCTGCAGGACTGGATGAAGGGCCGCCGCGCGGAAGGCGAGGAGATCAACGGCCACGTCGTCGAGGTGCTGCGTCGCGTCGGCCGCGACGCGCCGGTCAACGCGCTGCTGATCGACATCGCCCGGCGGATCGAGGCCGGCGAGCTGGAGACCGGCCTCGACAACGCCGAGCTGATGCTCTAGGTGCGGGCGGGGCGGGCGCTCGCGACGTGCGGGTCGATCAACGTCTTCACGCGCGTCGCGCGGCCCTCCAGCAGCGGTTGCAGCGCCTCCTCCACCAGCGCCTCCAGCGGGATCGCCAGCGGCGCCACGTCGGCCCAGCCGTCGGCGCGGCCGGCGAGCAGCCGCAGCGCCTCGGGCATGTCGTCCGCCGCGACGTGAGCGACCGTCCCGATCAGCTGCTGCTCGGCAAGCGTCAGTCTCGCCACGTCCAGCTCGTACGGCTGCTTCTGGAAGCCGGCCGGGACGATCCGCGCGCCGCGCGGGGCGATCGCAAAGGCGCTGTCGAGGCCCGCGCGTGAGCCGGAGACCTCGAAGATCACATCGGGGGAGATCCGCTCCCGCGCGAGCAGATCGGGCAGCTCGTCGGCGAGCACCGTGTGGTGCGCGCCGACGGCCGCCGCGATCGTCAGCCGCTCTGCCGCCAGGTCGGCGACGACGACCTCGACGCCCCACGCCGCGAGGGCGGTCGCGATGTTGACGCCGATCCCTCCGGCGCCCAGCACGACCGCCTGCTCGCCGGCGCTCGCGCGGGCGCCGCGGGCAGCGTGGACGGCGATCGCCATCGGCTGTGCGAGCGCGGCGGCGTCGGCGGTCAGCCCGTACGGCGCGACGTCGAAGCAGATCGCGGCCGGCGCGACGACGTACTCGGCGAGCCCGCCGTCGGCGTGGAAGCCGAGCGTGTAGTAGCTCGGCGCGAGGTTGGTGCGGGCGGCGCGGCGGGCCGGCCCGCCGCCGGCCGAGACGCCGGCGCCGCAGGCGACCAGCGCGCCTTCGCGCACGCCGTCGACCCCTTCTCCGAGCGCGACGACCTCGCCGGCGAACTCGTGCCCCATCGTCACCGGGCCGACATGGCCGCTGGCCGGGTGGGGCTCGTCGAGCGACCGGATCATCGCCGGCCGGCGCAGCTCGCCGGCATCGCTGCCGCAGACGCCGCAGGCGAGCACTCTCAGCAGCAGCTCGCCGGGACCGGGGGCGGGGACGGCGACCTGCTCGACCCGCAGGTCGCCGAGGCCGTGGAAGCGCGCGGCGCGCATCGTCTCAGTGGGCATGGCCGCAGGCGCTCGCGTGCGGAATGAGGCGTGCGCTGGCGGCAGCGGCCGCCTCGCGCACGCGCGCCCAGTCGTCGCGCACGAGCCGTCCGTCGCGCTTCACGACCCTGCCGGCGACGACGATCGTCTCGACGTTGCCGGTGTCGGCCGAGCAGACGACCGTCGCGACCGGGTCGATCACCGGCCACGTGTTCGGGCGGTCGGTCGTGATCAGCACGACGTCGGCCTGCTTGCCGGGCGTGAGCGTTCCGATGCGGTGATCGAGACCGCAGGCGCGCGCGCCCTCGATCGTCGCGAACTCGAGCACCTGGCGGGCGCTCAGCAGCGGCCCCGGCGGCGGCGCGTCGGCCGGCAGGCGGCCCTCCTCGGCGCGCAGCAGCAGGTCGTGCGTCAGCGCCCGCTCGGTCGCCAGCAGCGTCCGCATCTGGCTGAACATGTCGCCGGGCGAGCCGGTCACGACGTCGACCGAGAGGCTCGGTCTCAAGCCGTGCGCGAGCATCCGCGCGACCGGCGGCAGGCCGTGGCCCATCAGCATCTCGACCGTCGGCGCGACTGAGGTCGTGCCGCCGCTGTCGGCGATCATCCGCAGCTCCTCGTCGTCGCAGAGGTTGCAGTGGATGTAGGTCGTGTCGGGGCCGAGCAGTCTCTGCTCGTACAGCCGCCGGACCATCTCGAATCTGTGCACCGCCGGCCCGAAGCCGACGTGGACGCTGATCGGGATCCCCAGCTCGCGCGCGAGGCGCCAGTCGTGCTCGACGACCTCGGGCAGGCAGAACCCCGGTCCGCGCGCGGCCAGCGACATCGTCACGAGGCCAGCGTCGGAGGGGAGCTGCTCGGTGCGGATCCGGCGCACGTCGTCCTGCGCGCCGCGCGCGCTGTCGGTCCACCACTCCGCGACCGAGGTGTTGGGCGTGCCGCAGCAGTAGACGGCGCGCAGGCCGGCGTCGCGCAGCGCGCGGATCGCTTCGTCGGAGTGCTCGGGCGTGTTGGAGATGTGCGACCAGTCGAGCAGCGTCGTGATGCCGCCGTCGAGCGCGTCGAGCGCGCCCAGCAGGTTGCCGGCGTAGACGTCGTCGGGCCGGTAGCGCGGCGCGAGCCGGTCGAGCACGATGTCGAAGTAGTCGCCGATCGTCGCGTCGGGCGCGATCCCGCGCACGACCGCCTCCCAGGTGTGGCGGTGGGTGTCGACGAAGCCGGGGATCGCGATCGCGCCGCGGGCGTCGATCGTCTCGCAGTCGGTGACGCCGAGGTCAGCCCCGATCGCGGCGATCGTGTCGCCCTCGATCAGGATCTCGGCGTCCGGCAGGTCGCCCACGTCCGCGTCGAGCGAGACGACGTGGGCGTGGCGAATCAGCGTTCTCTCCATGTTGCGTCATGATAAACGCAACGTGCAGTCTATATAAACGCTTCTCAGTCGGCGCGCGGGTCGCCGCCGCGACCGACGACGACCCAGATCGCAACCGCCGGCTCGTCGCCGGCGTTGTAGAGGCGATGCGGCGTCGAGGACTCGAACGAGATCGAGTCACCCGGCTCCAGCTCGTAGGTGTCGAAGCCGACGGTGACGCCGAGGCGGCCCTCCAGCACGGTGCCGTATTCGTGGCCGGCGTGGCGCATCAGCGCGTCGGCCGGGGTCGACTCGCTGCCGACCGCGTAGGTCGTGCGCAGGAAGTCGATGTCGGGCCGCGGGGAGGAGGTCAGCAGCGCCCATGTCACACCCGAGCCGAGCTGCAGTCTCTGGCAGTCCTCGCCGCGCTGCACCGGCGAACCGGCGGCGACGAACGCCTCGCGCGCGGGCTCGGCCGGTGCGTCGCCGGCCACGGCCGCCACGACGCCGAGCGGCGCGGGCGACCTGCCCCCGGGCCGCTCTGCGAACAGGTCGTCGAGCGAGATCCCGAGCGCCGAGGTGATCGAGTAGAGCGTGTTGACCGACGGCATCACGCGGCCGCGCTCGATCTGGGAGATCATCGAGGCGGAGACGCCGAGCCGCCGGCTCAGCTCGCGCACGCCGATCTTCTGGCGCTCACGCTCCCCGCGCAGGCGGACGCCGAGCTCGCTCGTGCCGCCGTCTCTGCTGGTCTCGTTCTCGGACATCGCTCGTCACCCACCGTTGGCGCGCCGGCGCGCCCCCTGTTCAGCATCGATCACGCAATCAGTATCGCGTGCATCTTCCCTGCACGCCACCAGACGTGTCGCCGCTCACCCTATCCCGGCCGGCTGACGCAGCCGGCGGCCCGGCAGTGCCAGCAGCGCGAGCAGCGGCGCGCCGAACAGCAGCAGCGCGACGTGCGCGTCGAGCGCCTGCGTCGCCAGCCCGAGGCCGATCGTCGGCAGCGCGGTGCCGCAGTACGCGGCGACGAACAGCCCGGCGAGCGCCTCCGCGCGCGCCCCTGTCGGCGCGATCCGCTCGACGGTCGCGACGCACCCCTTGAAGAGCGCGCCGCAGCCCGCCCCCGCGACGACGCCGGCACCGACGTACAGCGGCAGGCTCGGCAGCGCCAGCGCGAGCACCAGCAGCACCAGCCCGCCCGCGACCAGTGCCTGTCCCAGCGCCGCCAGCCGCGGCGCCGGCAGCTCGGCGAGCGCGATCTGCGTCGTCGCGGCGACGGCGAAGATGACGAAGACGATCAGGCCGGCGAGCGCGAACGAGCGGCTGCCGACGGCGTCGGCGAGCAGCCCCGGGCCGAGCGAGCTGAAGACGCTCAAGGTCGCGAAGCAGGTCAGCGCGGAGGTCGCCGCGCCGGCGAAGCGGCCGAGCTGCGCGCGCGGCACGACGATCCGTTGCGGCCGGTAGGGCGCGGGCCGCTCCGGTCGCGCGACCGTCTCCGGGACGGCCGCGACGAGCAGCGCCGCGAGCAGCAGCAGCCCGCCGACGAGCAGATAGGGGAGGCGCAGCGGCTGCGGCAGCCGCTGCGCCAGCACGCCCGCGAGCAGCGGCCCGACGCCCATCCCGCCGAGGTTGGCGGCGGTCGCGGTGACGGCCGGGCGGCTGGGCGGGCGGCGCTCGCCCCACAGCTCGACGAGCCAGGCGGTCGCGGTCGCCGTCACCATCCCGGTCGCGATCCCGCAGACGACGCGCGCCAGCAGCAGCCCGGCCAGCGCCGGCCACAGCACGAACAGGAGCGCGGAGGCGGCGTCGAGCACGAGCCCCGCGCACAGCAGCGGCTTGCGGCCGCGCCGGTCGGAGAGGTGGCCGAGCAGCAGCAGGCTGGCGATGACGCCGACGGCGTAGACGGCGAAGACGAGCGTGACGACCAGCGGGCCGAAGTCGTGGCGCTCCGCGTAGAGCGCGTAGAGCGGGGTCGGCACCGTCGAGTACGCCGTCGTGGCAGCGAAGGCGAAGGCGACGACGAGGAAGCCTGCGCGTGCGTCGAGCCGTCGTCTCACAGCGTGATCCTGGCGCCGGGCTTTCAGCACGTCCAACGACGATCTAGGATGAGGTTCATGCGTTGGAGTGATCAAGCGTGGAACTGCGCCAGCTCGCCTGCTTCGTCGCGGTCGCCGAAGAGCTGAGCTTCACGCGCGCCGCGAGACGGCTGCACCTCGTGCAGTCGGGCGTCTCCGCGTCGGTGCGCGCGCTGGAGCGGGAGCTGGACGCCGCGCTGTTCGAGCGCACAACGCAGCGGGTCGCGCTGACCGGCGCGGGCGCCGCGCTGCTGCCCGAGGCGCGGGCCGCGCTGGCCGCCGCGCAGCGTGCCTCCGACGCGGTCGCGCGGGCGCGCGGCACGGTCGCCGGCACGCTCACGATCGGGACGATCCAGTCGGCGTCGCCGCTCGACCTGCCGGCGGTGCTGGCGCGCTTCCACGCCGAGCATCCGGGCGTGACGGTGCGGCTGCGGCACGGTGGCGCCGGCTCGGCGCTGCTGTTGGAGGAGCTGCAGGCGGGGCAGCTCGACGTCGCGTTCGTCTCGTTGGAGCGGGCGCCCGCGGGCGTCGAGCTGGTGCCGCTCAGCGTCGAGGAGATCGTGCTCGTCTGCCGGCGCGACGATCCGCTGGCGGGGGCGCCCGCCGCGCGCGAGGCTCCGGCCGCGAGCGAGGCTCTGGCCGCGCGCGCCGCCCCGGCCGCGCCC
>NZ_JAWSTH010000017.1:0-75814 GCF_033542075.1 Conexibacter stalactiti | reverse complement strand
GTCGTCGCCGGCCGCGGCGGCCAGGCCGGCCCGCCCGGCGAGCGCGACCGCGCGCGGCCAGCGGCATGGCAGCGGCGCCGCGGCCTCCTCCAGCCAGTCGCACAGCTCGGCAGCCAGCGCCAGCTCTCCGGCGGCCAGCGCCGCCTCGATCGCGCCCGCCGCCCATGGCACGACGCACGGCTCGCGCAGGCCGACGGCGCGCACCGTGGCGAACAGCTCGCCGAAGGCGCCGGCGGCCTCGGCCGCGCGGCCGGCGGCGAGCAGCCCCTCCGCCTCGACCCAGGTCAGCCAGATGCGCACGAAGAACGATCCGGCCGCCGGCAGCGCCGCCGCGGCGCGCGCGCTGTCGGCCGCCTCGGAGGTCAGCCCGAGCAGCTGCCGGGCGCGGGCGCGGAGCATCAGCAGGTGCGGCCGCATCAGCGGGTCGACGTCCAGCTCCGCCTCAATCCGCTCCAGCTCCTCCAGCGCGCCGCCGGGATCGCCGCGGTGCAGCTGCGCGCCGACGGCGATCAGCAGCAGCGGGGCGGCGGCGCGCACCGCCCCGGCGTCGCGCAGCGTCGCGCTGCCGTGCTCGATCGCCGCCGCGCCCGCGTCGAAGCGCTCGGTGATGCAGCAGCAGGCGGCCTGCAGCAGCGCCGCGTTGAACGACGCGGCCGGATCGTCAGAGCCGGCGCCCAGCCGCCGCCGTTCGCGGTCGGCGAAGCGCTCGATGGCGGAAACGCCGGAGGGATCGCCGGCCTGCAGCAGGTACTGGCCGCGGGCAGCCTCCAGCAGCTCGCGCTCGGCCGCGCCGGCCGCCGGCGCCAGCTCGGGCGCGAGCGCTTCCACCCCGGCCAGCGGCCCGCCCAGCTCCCAGACGACGTGCGCCCGCTCCAGCAGCAGCGCCGCCGACGGACCGGATCCCTGCTCGCGCGCCTGTGCGACGAGGTCGTCGTAGCTCGCGCGGCCGTCCTCGAAGCGGCCGGTGTAGGTCTGCGCGCGAGCCGCTCTCAACAGCGCGCCGGCCCGGCCCTCGAGGTCGAGCGGGAGCCGCAGCAGCCGCGTGTAGCGGGCGAGCGCCTCGTCGGGCCGCCCGGCGGCGAAGAGCGCGTCGCCGAAGCGCGCCAGCAGCGCCGGCGGCGGAGTCGGCTCCGCCAGCTCGACGGCGGCCGCGAACAGCTCCAGCCCCCGCTCGGCCGAGCCGCCGAAGACCGCCTCCGCCGCCCGCGCGATCGTCTCGACCGCGCGTGGGTCGCCGACCGCGCCGGCGGCGACGGCGTGGGGCGCGGCGGCGACGACGTCGCCGCGCTCGCGCAGCCGCTCGTAGGCGCGGCCGTGCAGCAGCGCCCGCCGCCCGGGCGCGAGCGTCCCGTCGATCGCCGCGGCCAACGCCGGCAGCGCGAAGCGGACGGTGCCGCCGTCGGCGCGCAGCAGGCCGGCGGCGACGAGCAGGTCGAGCACGGCGGCGAACTCCGCCGCGTCGCTCTCCGCGACCGCGCGCAGGTCAGCGCTCGGCAGCGGGACCGCCGTGCCGTCCGCGGCCGGCGTCGCCAGCAGCACCGCCGCCGCCTCGGCGCAGGCGCGCGCGTGCTCGGGCAGCCCGGCGAACGCGCGGGCGAGCAGCTCGCGTGACGGGAGCGTCGCGACGGCCGCGACGACCATGGGCAGCTCGATCACCGTTACAGAGCGCTCACGCGCCAACTCGTCGGCGAGCGCCGCGGCGGCCGGCGGCCAGCCGCGCAGCGTCGCGACGAGCGCGACCGGCCGGCCGGCGAGCCGCCGCGTCAGCAGCGCGAGCAGCTCCAGCGAGGCGTCGTCGGCCCACTGCACGTCATCGAGCAGCAGCACCGTCGGCCCCGCCGCGCTCCATCCGTCGAGCAGCCGTCGCGCCGTCGCGACGAGCGGCGACGCGGACAGCAGCCCGCCGTCGGAGGAGCCCGTCAGCTGCTCCGCGAAGGCGAACGGCAGGTCGCGCTCCAGGACGCTGCCGCGCACCGCCACGACGGCGATCGCGCTGCCTTCGGCGGCGAGCGAGCGGGCCCGCCGCAGCAGCTCCGTCGTACGGCTCAGCAGCGACGCGCGCACGAACAGCGCTCGTCCGTCACCGGCGCGCGCCGCCTCGAGCGTCTCGCCCAGCGCCCGCCGCACCAGCTTGTCGGCCTCGTCCATCGTCGCCGCCCTCTCCCGCGATCCGTCGCCACCTCGACCGTCGCCGTCCCCTGCCAGGGACCGTTCGACCGCAGCCAACGATACCGGCGCTTCCCAGGGTCGCCGCGCTTGACGATCCGGAGCAATCCCGGATGCAGCAGCGCCCCGGCGGCCTCACGCTTCAGCGCCATGCGAGCTCGATTGGCGGCAGGGCTGATCGCGGCGAGCGCCGGCGCATGTGCGCCCGTGGCAGGAGCCGCCGACGGCTCCGCCGCGGCGACCGCGCCCCGGCTCTCGCTGCTGACCCCGGACAACAACGTCGACGTGCGCGTGGAGCACTCGACCCTGGTCGTGCGGCTGCGCGCGAACGGTCCCGGCTTCCGCGCTCGGCTCGACGGCAGGAACGTGACGGGCCGCTTCGGCAGAGCGGTCGGCGGCGTGCGCACCGCGCGGCTCGTACGCGGGCGCGACTTCCGCATCGGTCGTGGCAGCTTCACCGCCGCGGTCGGGAGAGCGGGCACGCGCGGCCTGCGCACCGCCGGCTTCACCTTCGTCGCCTGGCGGCGCGACGCGCGCCCGCCGGTCCTGACGCCCCGGCCCGTCGTGCGCGACGGCCGCGACGAGCGCTCCGCGCTGACGCTCGACGTGCGCGCGCACCGGCGTGTGCTCGGCTACCGCCTGTGGGTCAACGGCCGCCTCGTGCGCGACCAGCTCGACAGTCCCCTCAACGGCGCGGGCGAGCGCGGCGGTCGCTTCCAGCTCGGCGCCCACCACGGGCTGCGCTTCGGCGCCAACCGCGTCACGGTCGCGCTCGACGAAGCCGGCCATCGCTTCCAGCGCGTCACGCGCACGGTCCGGGTCGGGCGCGGGGCGCCGCTGGTCAGCGCCGGCCGCGACCGCCGCTCAGCTCCCGGCCACGCGGTCGTGCTCGACGGCTCGCGCTCGCGCGGCGCCCGCAGGGGCACGCGGCTCGTCTACCGCTGGCAGCTCGTCGAGCGGCCGCGCGGTGCCAGAGCACGGCTGGTCGGCGACACCGGCAGACGGCCGCGGCTGATCGCACGCACGCCCGGCCGCTACCGCGTCCGGCTGCACGTCGTCGAGGCGCGGCCGGCCCGCGACCGCGGCGCGCCACGGCAGACGGGCGCCCGCGCCGGCGCCGCCCAGAGCGAGCAGCCGAGCACGCCGCTGACGCCGGTCAGACCGCAGCGGCCGAGCACGCCGCTGACGCCGCTGCCGGCGACGCTCGAGCCGCTGCCGGCGACGCTGGAGCCGGTCAGCCCGGTCACGATCGACGACGTCGCCGTGGGGGTCGGGCCGACCGACGACCCGATGGGCGTCCCGATCCAGACGATCGGCGGCGACGGCGCGATCAAGGTCGGCGACCGCTCGCTGCCGACCGCGCCCGGCAAGTGGCTGCACGTCGTCGCGCTCGACGAGAGCTACACGACGACGCTCGGCGACGCCTCCTTCGCGCCGAACGAGCTGAAGCAGGCGCAGAGATTCGTGAACGGGTACAGCAACGGCGCGCTGATCGTGATGACCGTCGCGACCGCCCAGAACCTCGTTCACCCGACCCCCTGGCAGCCGAACCGCAAGGCCAACTTCGACTGGAAGACGTTCCACGCGCTGATCGCGAGCGTCGGCGGCCTGACGGACAGCCCCGACGGCTGGACGTCGCTCAGCAACTCGCACTGGTCGCTGATCGGCAAGCCGGGCATGAACCCCGGCCAGGCGCACCAGAGCATCGGCGTCACGCAGGCCGGGCTGCCCGGCTTCCAGGGCGGGTCGAGCGGTCGCGGCGGCACGCTCAACGGCTACCTGCAGACGGTCAACAACGTCACCTACTCGTACGTCTCGCCGGAGCTGCTGCCGATCGACACGGCCGCGCCCGGCTCCGACCTCTACACGCGCAACGTGATCGCGATCGGCGAGCAGAGCTACCAGTCGGCGCAGATACGCGACGGCGACACCGCGGCGCAGCTGCTCGTGCTCGACGCCAGCGGCGGTCTGCGACCGCTCGTGCAGGCGACCTTCACGATCATCCAGGCCGGCGGGACCGCGCTCGACGGCGCAGCCGGGAACCCGGCCGGCGGCACCTACGGCAGCGGCGTGAAGGGGCTCGCGGCGACGCTCGAATACGCCAACCGCACGCTCGCCCGCCAGAGCGTCGTCGTGCTGCAGACCTTCGGCCGCGGCCAGTACTGGGGCAACACGCCCAACGGCTCGCCGAGCTGGGTCAACGACGACGTCGGGGCGCCGAACCTGGGCGCCTGGAAGGGCGGCCAGTTCGTCTCCAACGACGGCACCGACAACCCCAACAACGCGCTCTACAAGGTCTGGAACGCGGCCGGCCCGACGGTCGCCGGCCAGGTCGGCGTGCTCTCCAGCCCGGTCGGCCACGACGTCGTCTCGGGCTTCGGCGACGGCCAGGACAACCAGGGGGTCGCCAACGGCGGCCTGACGGTCGTCGGCTCCACGCACCCGTTCGACGGCCGCGCCAGCCGCGTCCAGGGGCAGACCGGCAACGTCCAGTCGAACGCGCGCATGGTCGGAACGCTCGCGCGCACCAGACAGGGGCAGTGGACGGTCCGCACCGCCGTCTCCGACCCGGCCTTCGAGCCCTCCGCGCTGTGGGAGCTCGCCTTCCAGCCGCGGACCGCGTGGCCGTACTCCAACAGCCCCGCCTACCAGGCGGCCAACCGCTGGATCTCGAACCAGCTGTTCAACGGCGCTGGCTCGCCCGACGTGCGCGACCACTACCGCGACACGTCGCCGACCTGGTCGACGGTCGCCGCGACGACCCGCGGGCTCGGCTACCCGGGCGGCGACGTGCCCTTCAGCGCGAGACAGTTCACCGACCTGCGCGACCAACTCGCGACGGAGATGGACTACGTCTCGAACATCAGAGGGCTGGTCGACAGCTGGGACGTGATCTACGACGAGGAGGCGCTCGCCGGCTTCGTCGACCTCAGAAGAATCGCCAGCAACGTCGCGGAGAACTCGCGCGTCAACGCCGAGAAGCGCGACAAGAAGCAGGCGGAGCTCGACTGGCTCGACGTCAGCGACTACTCGCTCGAGGTCGCCTCCGGCCTGCTCGGCTTCACCCCGCTGGCGGAGGCGGCCGAGCCGCTCTCGCTCGTCGCCGGCGTGCTCGGGCTCGCCTCCGCGACGACGCCCGAATCGGAGCAGAGCGGCGGCGAGACGAACGGGGCGTCGCAGGCGATCCACGACCGCGCCGACATGCTCGGCACCGACCTGATCACGCGCTACACGAGCCTGAGAGACACGATCACGCACATCGAGCAGCTGCTCGTCAGCGACTGGGGCAAGCTGCAGACCGCCGGCAGAAACTCGATCGGCGCGTGGGCGCTGAACCCGAGAGTGTCGACGACGCTGCGCCAGTCGCTGGCGCTCAGCGCGACGCGCGAGTTCTACGCCTCGCTGCTGCCGCTCACCTACACGCAGTGGGTGATCGACCCGAACGCGACCGGCGCGACCGACGATCCGCGCTTCGGCCCCTCGGCGCGGACGCTGCCCGGCAGAACGTACCGCTGCTGGGGTGAGAACAACGACCCGACCAACCCGCCGCGCACGCATCCGTTCGCGAAGAACCCGGCCGGCTCGCTGCACTACAGCGTCGTCCACGGCTGGAACGCGCCGGGGAACACGACGCCGCCGGCGGCGGCCAACCAGTCGTACTTCATGCTGCGGGTGCTGAAGAGCAGCGATGACCCGATGGATGTCCGCACCGACAGCTGGCGCAGCGGCCTGCCGACGATCTGGGACGGCGGCAGCAACCCGACCTCGGCGCTGGTCGACCCGCTGTTCGCGCCGGTCAACAGAAGCGACACCAGCGGGATGCCGACGCAGCTGGGGATCGACAAGACCGAGTTCTTCGGCGACTGGAACAACGGCTGGGGGCAGCGCAAGGCGGTCTGCGGCTGAGCGACGCGCCCGGCCGGCCCGGCGAAGCCGGCCGGGCGCGCTGGCTCGGCGTCAGCCGCCGCCCGGCACGACGAGACCGGTCTCGTAGGCGATCACGACGAGCTGGGCGCGGTCGCGCGCGGCGAGCTTGGAGAAGAGCCGCGCGAGGTGGGTCTTGACCGTCAGCGGCGAGAGGATCAGCTCGTCGGCGATCTCGTCGTTGGCGAGGCCGCGGCCGACGAGCGCGAGCACCTCGCGCTCGCGCGGCGTCACCTCGCGCAGCCGCTCGCCCTCGCTGACGGCGCTCGCGACGGCGCGCCCCTGCTCGACGAACGCCTCGATCAGCCGGCGGGTGAGGCGCGGCGCCAGCAGCGCCTCGCCGTCGGCGACGACGCGCACGGCGGTCAGCAGGTCAGGCGGGTCGATGTCCTTGAGCAGGAAGCCGGAGGCGCCGGCGCGCAGCGCGCCGAAGACGTAGTCGTCCAGCTCGAAGGTCGTCAGCACGATCACGCGCGTGCCGGCCAGCCCCGGCTCGGCGGTGATCCGCCGCGTCGCCTCCAAGCCGTCCATCCGCGGCATGCGGATGTCCATCAGCACGACGTCAGGCCGCCGTCTGCGGGCCAGCTCGACGGCCTCGGCGCCGTCGACCGCCTCGCCGACGACGTGGACGTCGGACTGCGCGTCGAGCAGCGCCCGGAACCCGGCCCGCACGAGCGTCTGGTCATCCGCCAACAGGACGTTGATCACGGCCGCTCCCGCGGCAGCGTCGCCTCGACGCGCCAGCCGCGCTCCGCCCCGGGCCCGGCGGTCAGCGTGCCGCCGAGCGCCTCGGCCCGCTCGCGCATCCCGCGCAGGCCGGCGCCGGCCCCGCTCGTGACGGTCGAACTGCCGTTGCCGTCGTCGTCGACGACGATCCGCAGCCGCTCCTCCTCGGCGCGCGCGACGACGCGCACGCTGCGCGCGTCGGCATGCCGCAGCACGTTCGTCAGCGCCTCCTGCACGATCCGGTAGCTGGCCGCGTGCACGGGCGTCGAGACCGGCGCGTCGCGATCGACATCGACCTCGACGCGCACGCCGGTCGCGCGCAGCTGCGCGGCGACGTCGTCGAGGTCGGCGAGGCCCGTGGAGGGCTCGACGGGGGCCGCCTGCTCGGTGTCGCGCAGGATGCCGAGCGTCGCGCGCAGGTCGGTCAGCGCCTCGCCGCTCGTGCGCTTGATGTGCAGCAGCGCCTCGCGCACCTGGGCGGGGTTCTCGTCGCCGATGTGCGCGGCGACGCCGGCCTGGACGTTGATCCCCACGATCGCGTGCGCGACCACGTCGTGCACCTCGCGAGCGATCCGCAGGCGCTCGTCGCCGAGCCGGCGCTCCGCGTCGGCCTCGCGAGCGGAGACCTCGCGCTGCAGCGCGGCGCGGTTGTGCCACATCAGGTAGCCCGCGGCCAGCGCCAGCTCGCAGAGCGCGAGATTGCGCAGCGTGATCGAGACGAACTCGCCGCCGTCGTCGCAGAACGGCAGCACGCTCAGCATCACGCACGGCACGATCAGGACGGCCGCGATGATCGTCTGGCGCCGGCCGCGCTCGCGCGCCATGTCGAACAGCGCCCACGCGGGGATCAGGACGACCGTCGTCCCGGGTTCGAAGGCCCACAGCACGAGCACGGCGCCGGCGACCAGGAACGGCGCCATCGCGAAGAAGCCGAGCCGCTCGCGCAGGGCGAGCGGCAGCACGGCGACATAGGCGCACAGCACGTCGAACAGGCTCGGGTCGGTGCCCGGCTTCGTCGACAGCAGCCCGTCGAGCAACAGGATCGGCGGCAGGACGATGACCGGCAGCCAGCGCTGAAACGTCGGGTTGGCGAGGAGGCCGGTCACCGTTCGCATCGTAGGTGCTGCCGGCTCAGCCGGCGAGCGGCGCGGGGGCCGGGGCCGGGGCGGGCGGGCCTTCGCTGATCCCGATCCGCTCGTGCAGGCGCCGCAGCGGCCGCGGCGACCACCAGTTCCACTTGCCCAGCAGCGCCATCAGCGCCGGCACGAGCAGCGTGCGCACGACGAAGGCGTCGAGCAGCACGCCGACCGCGGTGGCGATCCCGATCTGCTGGATGAACGGGATCGAGCTGGTCGAGAAGACGCCGATCGCGACCGCCAGCAGGATCGCTGCGGCGGTCACGACGCGGCCGGTGCGAGCGAGGCCGACGGCGACCGCCTCGCGCTCGCTCTCGCCGCCGTCGCGCGCCTCCTTGATGCGGCCGAGCAGGAAGACGCCGTAGTCGGTCGAGAGCGCGAACACGAGCGCCGCCGTGACGAGGAAGTTGGTCGGCTCGACGCCGCCGTTGGAGGTGAAGCCGAGCAGTCCCTCGAGGCGGCCGTCCTGGTAGATGAAGAGCAGCGGCGAGAGCGCCGCGCCGACCGTCAGCGCGTTCATCACGATCGCCTTCGCGGGCAGCACGACCGAGCCCGTCATCAGCCACAGCACGAGGAAGGTCAGGCCGCAGAGGACGAGCACGGCGATCGGCAGCCGCGAGCCGATCGCCTCCTGCTGGTCGGCGAACTCGGCGGCGGGACCGGTGACCGCGGTCGGGAAGGCCGGGTCGAGCGCGCGGACCTCCGCGACCACGTCGCGGGCCGTCGCGCCGGCCGGGTCCCCGGGCACCGTCGCGGTCACCCGCCAGGTGTCGCGGCCGAGGTCGGCCGGCGGGGCGACCGATCTGACGCCGTCGAGCGCAGCGACCTGCGCGGCGAACGCGTCGACCGCGCTGGCCTCCGACGCCGGCGCGTCGATCGCGACGGTGACGGGCGTCGCGCCGGCGCCGCCGAAGTCGCGCTCGATCGCGTCGGAGACGACGCGCGAGCTCAGCTCGGCCGGCACCGAGGTCGCGTCGACCGGGGTCCATCTGACGCCCGCGGCGGGCAGCGCGACGACGAGCATCAACGCGGCCGTGACGGCGGCGACCGCGCCCGGCCGGCGCATCACGGCGTGGGCGAGCCGGTGCCAGCGGTCGTAGGCGACCGCGGCGCGCCGTTCGTCCTTCGGCAGCAGCTTGGCGCCCCAGATCGCCAGCAGCGCCGGCGAGATCGCGAGCGACGCGACCGCCGCGACGATCGCGACGCTGGCGCCGGCGATGCCCATCGACTGCGCGAAGCCGAGCGGGAAGAGCGTGAGCGTGGCGAGCGCGACAGCGACGGTCGCGGCCGAGAAGGCGACAGTCCGCCCCGCGGAGCTCATCGTCGTCCTGATCGCGTCGGCCGTCGAGGCGCCTGCGCCCAGCTCCTCGCGGAAGCGGGTGACGAGGAAGAGCGTGTAGTCGATCGCGAGGCCGAGCCCGAGGCCGATCACGAGGTTGAGCGCGAAGATGCTGAGCCCGTAGACCTCGTTGACGCCGCTCAGCACGAGGAACGTGCCGAGCACCGTCGTGATGCCGACGACGAGCGGCAGCAGCGCGGCGCGGCCGCGGAAGAACAGCAGCGCCAGCAGTATCAGCAGGGGGAAGGCGATCAGCTCGGCGCGAGCGAGATCCTCGGAGACCGTCTCGCCGATCTGCAGCCCGGAGACGGCCGCGCCGCCGACGACGACCCGCTCGTCGCCGTCGAACCTGCTCACCACCGCCTCGGCGACCTCCTCGTCGTCGACGGTCGCGCTGATCGTGCCGGTCACGAGCGCGGCCTCGCCGTCGCGTGACCTCCCGGCAGCGGTCGTCTCGACGATCCCTGGCACCGCCGCGAGCTCGTCCGTCGCGTGCCTCGTCCGTTGGGCGAGGTCGTCGGCGCCGCCCTCGACGAGCAGCACGATGCCGGGCGCGGACTGCTGACCGGTCGCGCGTTCCAACTGCGCGGCGGCGCGGCTGGACTCCGACGAGTCGGTCGCGAAGCCGCCGCCGGACTCGAGTCTGCCGGCGACGGGGCCGCCGACGAGCCCGGCGAGGACGAGGAAGAACAGGAGGAAGAGCAGCGTGCGGCGCGGTCGCGCGGCGGAGAGGCTGCCAAGACGTTCGAGCATGCCGCCATCGTCGTCAGCCGCCGATGCGCGCACATCGGCCTGAGACAGTCACTTCCCGGCCGGCGCCTACTCCTGGCGGAGTAGGACCGCCGCGACCGTGCAGAGGAAAGACCATCCCCCGGGCGAGGCGTTCGTGGTCAGTGTCCTGACATAGCGGTAGCGTGCCAACCCACATTCGGGTCGGACACGGAAGCCACCGGGGTCCCGTCGTCGGGCGCGGCCGTCCGGAGGAGTGCTCATGTCGAAGGTGCTCGCGCTCGTGCGTCGCCACGTGCTGGCGTTCGTGGCGTTGTTTCTGTTGATGGGAGGATCGGCCTACGCGGTCGCCGACCGGGTGGTGTCGAGCGCGAGAGCGCCGCCGAAGATCTACGCCTGCGTCGCGAAGCAGACCGGGGCGCTGACGCTCTCGAACGCGAAGCGCAAGTGCGCGGCCGGGCAGCGCAAGATCTCCTGGAACGCCGAGGGCACGCGCGGGCTCGCCGGCCTCCCAGGCGCCAGCGGAGCGGCCGGCGCGCCCGGCGCGCAGGGTCCCAGAGGCGACGCCGGCCTGGCGGGCGCACAGGGCGAGAGAGGCGCGCAGGGCGAGACAGGCGAGCGGGGCGAAAGAGGCGAAAGAGGCGAGCAGGGCGAGACAGGCGAACGAGGCGAGCAGGGCGAGACGGGCGAGCAGGGCGAGACAGGCGAGAGAGGCGAGCAGGGCGAAAGAGGCGAGCAGGGCGAAAGAGGCGAGCAGGGCGAGACAGGCGAGCAGGGCGAGAGAGGCGACAGAGGCGAGACAGGCGCTCAGGGCCCGCCCGGCGACGGCGCGCTCCTGACCTCCGGCGCGGAGATGACACTGACGACGACCTCCCTTGGGCTCGTGGGAGTCCCCGGGCTGCTGCCGCTGTCCGGTCAGCTCGGGACGGCTCCCTCCGCTCAGCTCAGCGGCGGGATGCTTCAGCAGGTGGACGCGCTGGGAGTGACGCAGATCTTCCCGCGCGACGGAGTGCTGACGGAGCTGGCGGGCTGGTTCTCGCTGAGAAACGCCATGAATCTCGTCGGCACGACGGTGACGGTCGAGGCGCAGCTGTTCACCGCGACCGGCTCCGATGGAACGTTCTTCCCAGTGCCCGGAGCGATGTGCACCGCCGCACCGGGGCTGACCGGAGTCCTCGCGACCGGCACGATGAGCGCATGCCGGACGAGCGGCCTGGCAATCCCGATCGCGGCCGGCACGCGCGCCGTCGTGGTGGTGTACGCGACCGCGACCGGGGTCTCGCTCGCACAGACGGTGGCACTGCAGAGCGCCGTCAGCATCGGGGTCTCGTAAGGGCGGGACGGCCGCGAAGGCGCGCCCCGTGCGCGCCGCGGCCGGCCGATCTCGCCAGCGAGCTGTCGCCGGTCGTCGAACGAGCGGCCAGTTGAAGCAGGCGCGTCTACGGAATGCCGGGCAAGCGTCCGATCATGCCTGCGGAACCGGCGCCGGCGGTCGCTCGGCGGGCGCCCCGAACGAATCGAGATGCATCCGGATGCCGCCGTCGATCCTTGTCGCATACGCCAGCAGAGGCGGGTCGACCCGCGAGGTCGCCGAAACCGTCAAGCGGATCTTCGACGCCGACGGGGAGCCGGCGGCGATGCGGCCCGCGCTGGAGGCGAAGGACCTATCCGGTTTCACGGGCGTCGTGCTGGGCGGATCGATCTACCGCGCGGCGCTGCAGCAGGAGGCGATGCTGTTCCTCAAACGGCATCACGAGACGCTCCAGCGGGTGCCGCTGGCGATCTTCGCGCTCGGGCCGATCAGGGACGATCCCGACGAGTGGGTCCGCTCGCGCAGACAGCTCGACGCCTCGCTCGCGGAGCTGCCCGGACTGCGCACGCGCACGATCGCGATCTTCGGCGGCGTGATCGTCCCGCACCGGCTGCCCCACCCGATGAACCAGCTGCCGCCGTCCGACCACCGCGACTGGTCCGCGATCAAGGCCTGGGCGCGCGAGGCCCGCGCCGCGCTCGCACGGCCGTGAGCGCGACGGCGCACGCGCCGCGTCGACCGCCGCGGCTGTAGCGCCCGCGCGCCACGCCGACACGCGACCTAGGTCCCTTATCGCCGCGTCGGCGCCGCCCTAGCGTTGCGCCCGACTCCAGCTTCGGGAAGGCCGCGCCATGATCACGCCCACCTCCGCCTTGCGGACCGCCATCGCCTCCGGCTTGCTGCTCGCCTGCGGCTCCGGGACGGCGCTCGCCGCGACGAACGCCGTCACGTTCGCCACCCCGGGCGAGTATCCGATCGTGATCCCCAACGGCGTGACGAGACTGCACGTCGTCGCGATCGGCGGCCGCGGCGGAGAGGGCACCTACGGAGTGGACGGCGGATTCGGCGCCCAGGTCACCGCCGACCTCCCGGTGACCGGGGGCGCGACGCGCTACCTGCTCGTCGGCGGCAACGGCGAGACCGGCGTCAACAACGCCGGCGCCGGTGGTGGCGGTGGCGCGTCTGATGTCCGCACCGCGCCGTCGTCGGCCGGCCTCACACCCGATCTGCGGGTTCTGATCGCCGCGGGCGGCGGCGGCTCCGGGTGGGGGTACAGACGCGGCGCCGAGGGGACGGCCGGGTACGGCGGCAACGCGGGCGCGCCGGGCGGCAACTCGCGGCAGAACACCTACCCCAACTCGATCACGACCGGCGGCGGTGGGGCCGGCACGGCGGTCAGCGCGGGCGCCGGCGGCACCTCCGGAGCCGTCGACACCGGGGGCGCCGCCGGCGCTGCCGGATCGCTCGGTCGGGGCGGCGAGGGCGCCTACGCCTACGAGGAGAGAGGTTGGTCGCTGGGCGGCTTCAACGGCGGCGGGCACGGCGGCGGCGCCACGACCCCGGTCGGAAACGCGTCCTCTACGGCGGCGGCGGAGGCGGCGGCGGCCTGCACGGGGGCGGAGGCGGCGGCGGCGTCATGATCCCCGGCTCGAACTTCCGCAACGGGTTGGGCGGTGCCGGTGGCGGTGGCGGATCCAACCTCGTCCCCGCCGGCGGCAGCGCCGTCACGGACACCGTGGGCACGGGGTCGATCACGGTGAGATTCGACGACACGACCGCGCCCGTCGTGAGCCTCGACGCGCTCCCGGCGCGAGCCGCCGGCTCGGTCGCGATCAGCGGGACGAGCGGCACCGTCCTCGGCGACGGCGGCGTCACGATCAAGGTGTACGCCGGCGCGACCGTCAGCGGCACCCCGGTCAGAACGCTCGCCGCGAACCGCAACGCGACCACCGGCAGCTACGCCGCGTCGCTCAGCGGTCTCGGGTCGGGACAGTACACCGTGCAGGCCGAGCATCGACGGCGCCGGCCACGGCGGCCTGAGCGCCGCGCGGACGGTCGTGATCGACACCGTGGCCCCGCTCGTCTCGCTCACGTCGCCATCGGATGGCACGCTCACGAACGATCCGACGCTGTCGTTCAGCGGCACCGCAGGCACCGCGCCCGGCGATGACGCCGAGGTGCGGATCGAGGTCCTCGATGCGAGAAGAGCCGTGGTCGAGACCGTGAGCGCCCAGCGCAACGCGACCACGGGCGCGTACGCGGCCGCGATCTCGTCACCGCTCGCCGACGGCGCGTACACCGCGGTCGCCAAGCAGTCCGACGACGTCGGCAACAGAGGCAGCTCGAGCAGCATCGGGTTCCGGGTCGACGCACACGGACCGGTGCCGTCGCTCTCGACGCAGCCGGAGGCGCGCACGCGGGTCGCCACGCCGACGTTCGCCGGGACGGCCGGCACGGAAGCGGGCGACACGCCCGCGGTGAGCGTCCGGATCCACGCCGGCACGGCGGCGTCAGGCACGCCGGTGGCGACGCTCGAGAGCACCGTCGACGGCAGCGGCCACTTCCAGGTCGTCGCCGGCCGGCTCGCGGACGGGACGTACACGGCAGCGGTCACGCAGACCGACGGCGCCGGCAACCTCGGCAGCTCGCCGCCCGCGACATTCACCGTCGACACGACGGCGCCCGCGCTCACGCTCACCACGCCGTCGCCCGGCGGACGGGCCGCGCCGAAGCCGGAGTTCGCCGGCATCGGCGGCATCGCGTTCGGCGACAGCGCGACGGTGACGATCACGGTTCACGCCGGATCGGCCGCGACGGGCCCGCTCGTCCAGACGCTTGTCGCGACGCGCGACCCGCAGTCCGGCGCCTACCGCGCGACGTCGCCGTTCGACCTCGCCACCGGGACGTACACCGCCGTGGTCGCGCAAGCCGACGACGTCGGCAACGAGGCGGCGACCGCGGCGCGCACGTTCTCGGTGGACACGACCGCAGCCGACAGACCCGCGGACGACAGACCAGCGGGCGAAAGACCCGCAGTCGACAGACCCGCAGCGGACCGGACCAAGCCGGTCCTGAGCCGCGTGAGCCTGAGCCCCGCTCGGTTCAAGGTCGGCACGGCGAAGACGGCGCTGACGGCCAGCGCCGCCAAGGCGCTGAAGCGCGGCACCAGCGTGCGCTACACGCTCAGCGAGAGCGCCACGGTCACGCTGGCGATCGCACGGTCTGGTCAGCGCAAGACCGTCGGCACGATCACGCCCCGGAGCAAGAAGGGCGCCAACCGCATCGCGTTCAGCGGCCGCCTCGGCTCGAAGGCCCTGAAGCCCGGCCGCTACGTCCTGACGCTCTCCGCGGTCGACGCTGCCGGAAATCGCGGCGCCGCGAAGCAGGTCAGCTTCCGCATCGGATGAGCAGCCGCGTGGGACGGCAGGGCCGGTAGCGCACGACGAGCCGCTCGGCCCGGAACGGAGAAAGCCCCGCTTTCGCGGGGCTTTCTCATGATACCCCCAGGGGGAATCGAACCCCCGCTACCAGCGTGAAAGGCTGGCGTGCTAACCGCTACACCATGGGGGCGAGGCGGGGAGAGGACATTGTAGATGGCCGCGCCGTTTGGCCGCGCGTGGCACCATTGGGGGGCGCGTCTAGCTCATCGGGTTAGAGCACCGGACTTTTAATCCGGCGGGCTGGGTTCGAGTCCCAGGGCGCGCATCCGCTCCGACTCCCCCGTCTCGGCGGGGCGCGCCCTGGCTCGGCTCAGGAGGCCAGCTTGACGCCGTTGGCGCCTTCCGGTTCCAGTATCCCCTTGCGCTTCAGCTGCGAGATCGTCGTGTGGACGGTCGGCTTCGCGATGTTCGTGATCTCGGCGACCTCCGCGGCGGAGATGCCCGGGCGCTCGCCGACGAGCTTCAGGATCGCCTCGCGGTTGGCCCCGCGCGGCGCGCGGCGCGACTTGCCGCCGGCGTACGGCGCACGACCCGCGGGCACGGCGGCGCGCGCACGCGGGCGCGCCGGCGTCGCCGTGCCGTTGGCCGGCACGTAGTCGCCCGAGAGCGCGGCGAGCACGGCCTCCAGCTGATCCTTCTCCTCGATCAGCGGCCGCAGTTCCTTCAGCCGCTTCTCGATATCACGTTGAATTTGCCCAACGAGGTCTGCCATATACATAACTCCTGGTGAGACGAGGGGGTCACCAAGGCTAGCAATCATGCGAGATGGATTGAACCCCTTGTCCAACCGTCGTCAAGAACGTGGCGTTTGGCCCGTTACGAGATTGACTGGTGAGGGAACGCTGACAGATCGGCGGCTCGTTCAGGAGCCGACGCAATCATGCAGCAGGCGCTGCTCCAGCGGGGCCGGTCTCCCGATGTGAAAGCCCTGCGCGTAGTCGACGCCGAGTCTGCGCAGCAGCTCAACTGTCTCGTCGTCGCCGACGTATTCGGCGATCGTCTCCTTGCCCATCCCCCGCGCGATCTCGACCGCCGCGCGGATCAGGAGTTGATCGGTTTGACTGGTCGTGCACGAGCGCACGAACTCGCCGTCGATCTTGAGGATGTCGAACGGCAGGTGCTTCAAGTAGTAGAACGAGCCGAAGCCCGCGCCGAAGTCGTCAAGCGCGAAACGACAGCCCAGCTCAGCCAGCCGCGACGCGAATTCCTGCGCCCGCGGGATGTTGGCGACCGCGGTCGTCTCGGTCACCTCCAGCACCAGGTTGGCCGGATCGACCTCGTTCTCTCTCAGCTCGCGCTCGATGATCCGCAGCAGGTCGGGGTCGCCGGTCGAGCTGCCGGAGATGTTGACCTCGAAGACCAGCTCGCGGCCGGCGCGGCGCTGCTCGCCCATCTGGCGAATCGCGCGCGCGACCACCCAGCGGTCGATCTCCTGCATCAGGTCGAAGCGCTCGGCGATCGCGAGGAAGGCGGCCGGCGGGATCACGTCGCCCTGCTCGTCGAGCATCCGCAGCAGCAGCTCGTGCTGACGCACGATCCCGCTGCTCAACTCGACGATCGGCTGCGCATAGAGCGTGAAGCGGTCCTCCTCCAGCGCCTCGCGGATCCTCTCGGCCCAGGTGATGCGCGCCTTCATCCGCGACGCGCTGCGCTCCTGCGTCGAGAAGGTCGCGGCGCGGTCGCGGCCGGCCTCCTTCGCGTCGTACATCGCGAGGTCGGCGTTGACGAGCACGTCCTCGGCGCTGAGGCCGTCGCTCTCGCCGAACAGCGCGATCCCGATGCTGGTCGTGATCGGGCGGCGGCGGCCGGCAGTCGTCAGCACCGATTGCGCGCGCACCGAGGCGAGGATCGACTCGGCGACCGCCTCCGCCTCCTCCTGCCCGCCGCGCGGCATCAGCACCGCGAACTCGTCGCCGCCGAGGCGCGCCAGCACGTCACTGTCGCGCAGGCGGGTGCGCAGCGTCTGCGCGACCTTCACGATCAGCTCGTCGCCGACGTTGTGACCGAGCGTGTCGTTGATGTGCTTGAAGCGATCGATGTCGAGCACCAGCGCCGCGCCCTCAGGCCCGTAACGCTGAACACGGTGAATGTGCTGATTCAGCTCACGCTCGAACGAGCGGCGATTGAGCAGGCCGGTGAGCGGATCGTGGTCGGCCATGTGCTGCAGCTGCGCCTCGTAGCGAACGCGCTCGCTGACGTCCTGGATCTGGCCGAGGAAGTGCAGCGGGCTGCCATCGGCGGCGCGCACGAGCGTCGCGTGGACGGCAACCCAGACGACCTGTCCGACGACGTCGACGTAGCGCTTCTCCATCCAGAAGGCGCTCTGCTCGCCGGACAGCAGCCGTTCCATCATCTCCGCGTCCTTGGAGGCGTCGGCGGGGTGACTCAACTCCGAGAAGCTCATCTCCTCCAGCTCCTCGCGCGTGTAACCGGTGATCGCGCAGAGCGCGTCGTTGACCTGGATGAAGCAGCCCTCCAGGTCGGACAGCGCCATCCCGATCGGCGCCGCCTCGAAGGCGGTGCGGAAGCGCTGCTCGGCCTGCGCGATCCGCTCGACGCTCTCGCGCAGCGCCTCCTCGGCCGCGACCCGCTCGCTGACGTCGCGGACGATCGCCTGCCCTTCGCGCATCTGCCCGGTCACCGGGTCGACGACGCGGCGGACGCGAGCCTCGATCCAGACGAAGTGGCCGTCGCGATGACGGATCCGGCTGGTGACGGTGATCGTCCCGCCCTGCTCTATGACGCGCTCGCGCGCGCCGATCACGTCGTCGCGATCCTCCAGGTGGACGAACTCGCGCGGCTGGTGGCCGACCAGCTCCGACGGCTCGTAGCCCATCAGCTCGCGCGAGGCCGGCGAGACGTACGTGACGACCCCGTCGGGGTCGAAGACGAGGATCATGTCGGTCGCGTTGTCGGCGAGCACGCGATGGCGCTGCTCGGCGGCGCGCAGGTCCGCCTCGGCGCGATCGCGCTCGGCCATCCGCTCGGCGACCAGCTGCAGCGCGTAGCGCTCGCGCCGCGACGCTATCCAGATCAGCAGCCCCAGCGCGATCGTCACGATCGTGCCGCTGATCAGGATCGTCCAGGAGATCCCGAGGTCGGTCTTGGGCCGCCCGACCTCCAACCGCCAGTCCTGCCCGCCGCCGGAGAAGGTCGTCGCGAGCGCGTTCGGCCCGGTCTCCGCGTCGCCCAGCACGCTGTCGCCGACGACGACCGCCAGCGGCACCTCGGCCGGCACCAGCGAGTTGAGCGCGGATCTGATCGTGACCGCCGAGTAGGTCGCGACGGTGAAGCCCGCGATCCGCGCCCGCCGCTGCGCGACCGTCGACGGCGTGCCGCCGCGATAGACCGGCGCGACGACCGTGATCCCGCTCCAGCGCGCCCCGGGGACCCGCTCCATCCTCGTCGACTGGGCCGTGCCGGTGTCGGTCGCCGCGCGCAGCGCAAGCTGGTGCGGCGGCGAGTCGGCGAGGTCAAGGCCGGCGGGCGGGCCGGGAGCGCGCGAAGCGATGTACGCGATCGGGTAGCTCTCCGCCTGCCCGGCACGGGCCGGCCGGTGCCCGACGAACCAGATCGCGCCGAAGGCCGACTCGTCCAGCAGCCGCGTGGCGACCGCGTCGAACTGCTCGCGGCCCGCGCCCGGCGTCGCCATCAGCAGCGAGAGGTCGGTCAAGCGGGCGACGGCGGCTCTCATCGTCTGTCCCAGCAGCGTGTTCGCGCGCGCGCTGGCCTCGGCCTGCCATTCGACCGCCTGGTCGCGCTCCTGACGAGCGGCGGCCCAGGTGCCGACGAGCGTCGCGGCCGCCAGCAGGACGACGGCGAGCAGCCCGAGCGGGACCCTCTTGGGGCGCGGGCTCACCGGATCGCTCCGCGATCGGGCAAGCAGACGCGCACGCGCCAAGCTGACGGTCTCACCGGCATCACCCCGTCCCTATCGGCAGGGGGCGCCGGTTGCGTTAGCTCAGGTGCCGCGCCGTCGCAGCGCCTCGGCGGCCGCCGCGCGCGTCGGCACCACCGGGAACAGCTCGCCGAGCCCCATCACGCTGAAGATGCGGGCGTTTCCGTCGCTCGTGTTGACGATCGCGAGCTGCCGGCCGACGGCGGCCAGGCGGCGTGCCGCGCGCAGCAGCACCTGGCAGCCGCTGGCGTCGACGAAGGCGCAGCCGGAGAGGTCGACGACGAGGTCGCGGATCGGTCCGACGGTGTCGGTGTGCTCGCGCAGCCGCTCCTTCAGCTCCGGCGCGGTGAAGAGGTCCAGCTCGCCGTGCACGGCGATCACCGAGATGCCGCTCTCCTCGAGCGGCTCCTCCACGAGGCCGAACGTGGTCGGCGGCGGGTGACTGTGGCTGTGGCTGGTCATGACCGGATGACGGGCGGAGCACGACCTGACAGCCGACGTCCGCCCGTAGACCTCCGGCGGCTTCTGCCTACCCCCGGGTCGGGAGTGGAAAACGAAGCCGCGCGGAGCTGTGGTGGCTCAGTGCTTGAAGTGCCGGCGGCTGGTGAAGACCATCGCAACGCCGGCTGCGTCCGCGGCTGCGATCACTTCGGGATCGCGCACCGAGCCGCCGGGCTGGATGATCGCTGTGACGCCCGCCTGCACGGCGAGCTCTGGTCCGTCCGCGAACGGGAAGAAGGCGTCGGAGGCGAGCACCGCCCCCGCGATCGAGCCCTCGCGGGCCTTCTCGACCGCCAGCCGCACCGAGTCGACGCGGCTCATCTGGCCCGCGCCGATGCCGACGGAGGCGTTGTCCTTCGCGATCACGATCGCGTTGGAGCGGACGTGCTTGCAGACACGCCAGGCGAACAGCAGCTCGCTCCACTCCGCGTCGGTCGGCTGGCGTCTGGTCGCGACCGTCATCTCGGCACGCTCCTGCGTGTCGACGTCGCGGTCCTGCACCAGCAGGCCGCCGACGACCTGCTTGAGGTCGGGCTCGGCGAGGTGCAGCGGCAGGTTCTCGTCGTCCTGGAGGATCCGCATGTTTCTCTTGACCGACAGGATCTCCAGCGCCTCGTCGGAGTAGCCGGGCGCGAACAGGACCTCGATGAACTGCTTCACGAGCGCCTCGGCCAGCTGCGCGTCGACCGGCCGGTTGAGGCAGACGATCCCGCCGAAGGCCGACATCGGATCGCACTCGAAGGCGCGCTCGTACGCCTCCAGCGTCGTGTCGCCGGTCGCCACGCCGCACGGGTTGTTGTGCTTGACGATCACGCACGACGGCGCCTGGAACTCGCGCGCGAGCAGGCGCGAGCCGTTGAGGTCGAGCAGGTTGTTGAACGACAGCGGCTTGCCGCCGAGCTGGCGCACGTTGCTGAGCAGGTGCGTCGGCGAGCCGACCTGCGCGTAGTAGGCGGCGCGCTGGTGCGGGTTCTCGCCGTAGGAGAGGTCGGTGACCTTCTCGAAGGCGCGCACGAACAGCTGCGGGAAGTCGTCGTTGCGCTTCTCGGAGAACCAGCGTGTGATCGCGGTGTCGTAGCGCGCGGTGTAGGCGAACGCCTCCGCCGCGAGCGACTCGCGCGTGGCCAGCGACAGCTCGCCGCCGCTGGCGCGCAGCTCGTCGAGGACGGCGTCGTAGGACTCCGGCGAGACCACAGGTGCGGCGAAGGCGAAGTTCTTCGCCGCCGCGCGGATCATCGTCGGGCCGCCGATGTCGATGTTCTCGATCACCTCGGAGTCGGCGACGCCGCGACGCGCGACGGTCTGCTCGAACGGATAGAGGTTGACGCAGACGAGGTCGACCATCTCGACCGCGGCGTCGCGCGCGGCCGCCAGGTGCGACTCGTCGTCGCGGACCGCGAGCAGGCCGGCGTAGAGCTTCGGATGGAGCGTCTTGACGCGTCCGTCCATGATCTCCGGGAAGCCCGTGAAGTCGGTGATCGAGCGGTGCGGGATCCCCGCGTCGGCGAGCGCGCCGGCCGTTCCGCCGGTCGACACCAGCTCGACGCCGAGGTCGGCGAGACCGCGCGCGAAGTCGACGATTCCGGTCTTGTCGGAGACCGACAGCAGGGCGCGGCGGATCGCGACCTTGCCGGGCGCGGTGAGCGCGAGGTCGTTGGAAGTCTCTTGCGACATCGGCAGCAGAGGATAGGCGAGGCGGCCGGCAGATGAAGCCCGGCGGGCGCTCGCTCAGCGGTCGAGCAGCACCCGGCGCGGATCGGCCGGGTCGATCCGCACGGCCCCACGGGCGATCAGGCGGATCGCCTCCGGCAGCAGCGCGTGCTCGATCGCATGGATCTGCTCGAAGACCTCGCCGGCCTCGCGCGCGTGCGGCAGCTCGACGGCGCGCTGGAGGATGATCGGGCCGGTGTCGACGCCCTCGTCGACGAAGTGGACGGTGACGCCGAAGACGCGCACGCCGTGCGCGAGCGCCTGCTCCACCGCTCTCAGCCCCGGGAAGGCCGGCAGCAGCGCGGGATGGACGTTGACGACCCCGAGCGGGAAGCGGGCCAGGAACGACGGCGTCAGCAGCTGCATGTAGCCCGCGAGCACGACCAGCCGCGCGCCTCGGCCCTCGATCCAGTCGGCCAGCGCCGTGTCGCGCGCGGCGCGGTCGGAATGGTCGGCGAGCGGGAAGGCGGCGGTCTCGACGCCGGCGCGGCGGGCGCGCTCCAGCGCCGGCGCGTCGGCGACGTTGGAGCCGACGGCGACGACCTCGATCCCGTCGCGGCCGTGGACCGTGTCGAGGATCGCCTGCAGGTTGGAGCCGGTGCCGGAGGCGAGCACGGCGATCGGGAAGGTGTCGGGGCTCATGCCGCGCCCACGGTACCTTGCCGCGTCCGCAGGGCGCCGCGCGCCAGCAGCATGTCGACCCGCTGCGTCACCTGGTCGCCGCGCAGCTGCGGGAAGGCGCCGTACTGCGGCAGGCCGTCCCAGGCGTGCTGCGCGATCGCGCGCGAGCGGCTGCCGCGCAGGATCTCGGCGATCTGCGTGCGCGTGACCGCCGGCTCGGCGGCGGAGATGACGGCGAGGATCGCCTCGTCGAGGTCGGCCTCGCGCCGGCGCGCGGCGACGGCTGGGCCGGGCGGCGCGATCGCCGGGTCGCAGACGTCACAGCAGATCACGCCGGGGTCGGTCGCCGGCGCCGCGCGGTCGCCGAAGTGCCGCAGCAGCGCGGCGCGGCGACATCTGCGCTGCTCGACGAAGCCCCAGATCGCGCGGTACTGGCGCCAGCGCACTCTCTGCGCCTCCCCTGCCGACGCCTTGCACGCCTTCAGCGCGCCGCGGTCCCATTCACCGACCAGCCTGCCCATGGCACGATCGGGCGGCGATGGCGCCGGCTGCACGACGCCGGCGCGCGCGAGGTGGCCGACGATCGCGCGGGCGCCGTCGCGATCGCAGCTCGCGACGTCCGCGAGCACGCTCAGCTCCAGCTCGTAGCGGCCGTTCTCGGCCGCCTGGCGGCGGATTCTGCGCGCGACCGCGCCGAAGGCCGCGTCCTCGATCTCCGCCCGCTCGATGAAGAAGGTGTGCAGCCCCTTGTCGCGCGCCTCGGCGAACAGCAGGCAGCGGGCCGGCCTGCCGTCGCGCCCAGCGCGGCCGGCCTCCTGGTAGTACTGCTCGACCGACTGCGGGACGGTCTCGTGGATCACCGTCCGCACGTCGGCCTTGTCGACGCCCATGCCGAAGGCGTTGGTCGCGACGACGATCGGCGTGTCGCCGGCCATGAAGGCGCGCTGCACGGCCGTGCGCCGCTCGCGGTCGAGCCCGGCGTGGTAGACGGCGACGTCGAGCCCCAGCTCGCGCCCGAGCGTCTTCGCCAGCTCCTCGCAGCCGTTGCGCGTGCCGGCGTAGACGATCGCGGGGCGCGCCTCGAGGTCGCGCAGGACGGTCGCGACGCGGCGGTGCTTGTCCTGTCTGGAGCCGCATCTGGCGACGGCGAAGGAGAGGTTGGGCCGGTCGAAGCCGGTCGTCACTCTCACCGGCTCGGCGAGGCCGAGGCGGTCGACGACGTCGTCGGCGACGCGCGGCGTCGCGGTCGCCGTCAGCGCCATGATCGCGCGTGCTCTGAGGTAGCGGGCGGCGTCGGCGAGACGGAAGTAGTCGGGCCGGAAGTCGTGTCCCCACTGCGAGACGCAGTGCGCCTCGTCGACGACGAACAGCCCCAGCCGCGCGCGCTGCACGTGGTCGAGGAACCAGCGCGACGCGAACCGCTCCGGCGCGACGTAGAGCAGCTTGAGACGGCCGCTCGCGGCGCGCCGCAGCACCTCCTGGTTGTCGGCCATCGACTGCTGCGAGTTCAACAGCGCGACGGCGTCGGGCGCGACCCGCCTGAGGCCCTCGACCTGGTCCTGCATCAGCGAGACGAGCGGCGAGACGACGATCGTGAGGTCGTCGCGCACGAGCGCCGGCAGCTGATAGCAGAGCGACTTGCCGGCGCCGGTCGGCATCACGACGAGCGCGTCGCGACCTTCGAGCGCCGCGCGGACCGCCTCCTCCTGACCGGGGCGGAACTCGTCGAAGCCGAAGTGGCGGCGCAGCTCCGCGCGGGCGTCCATCGACTGTGCCGCTCCGCCGCCCGCGCGCTAGGCGCGGACGAGCGGCAGGCCGTGCTCGAAGGCGTGCTTGTCCTGCTCGTTGGGCGTGTGCTCGAGCGGGTACTCGCCGCTGAAGCAGGCGTCGCAGTGGGTCTCGCGCGTGGCGCCGACGGCCTCGTAGACGCCGTCGAGCGAGAGGTAGTGGAGCGAGTCGGCGCCCAGCTCGGCGGCGATCTCCTCCTCCGTGTCGCGCCCGTGCGCGATCATCTCCTCGCGCGTCGACATGTCGATGCCGTAGTAGCAGGGGTTGCGGATCGCCGGCGCGGTGATGCGGAGGTGGACCTCCTTGGCGCCGGCGTCGCGCAGCATCTGCACGATCTGCCGCGTCGTGTTGCCGCGCACGATCGAGTCGTCGACGACGACCAGCCGTCTGCCGTTGACGATCTCCGGCATCGGGTTGAACTTCAGTCTGAGGCCGTGCTTGCGCAGCTCCTGCCCCGGCTGGATGAAGGTTCGCGCGACGTAGCGGTTCTTGACGAAGCCGTCGTCCTGCGGGATCCCGCTGGCGCGTGAGAAGCCGCGCGCCGCCGGCGTACCGGAGTCCGGCACCGAGATCACGAGGTCTGCCTCGACCGGCGCCTCGCGGGCGAGGATCTCGCCCATCCGGCCGCGCGCGCCCTGCAGCGTCGTGCCGGCCATCTTCGAGTCGGGACGGGCGAAGTAGATGTACTCGAAGACGCAGGAGGCGAGCCGCTCGCCCTCGACCGCCATCCGCGTCGAGATGCCGCCCGCGTCGATCGTGACGACCTCGCCCGGCGCGACGTCGCGCAGCAGTCTGGCGCCGATGATGTCGAGCGCGCACGACTCCGAGGCGACGCAGTAGCGGTCGCCGATCATGCCGAGCACGAGCGGCCGCAGCGCGTGCGGGTCGCGGAAGGCGACGACCTTCTCGCTCGTCATCACGACGGTCGAGAAGGCGCCTCTGAGGCGCGGCAGCACGTCGGCGACGGCGTCCTCCAGCTTCTCGGCCGGATGCGTCGAGAGCAGCGCGGCGATGATCTCCGAGTCGGAGGTCGAGCGGAAGCCGACGCCCTTCTCGCGCAGCTCGCTGTGCAGCTCGACCGCGTTGATCAGGTTGCCGTTGTGCGCCAGCGCCAGCTCGCGCTGGTCGGAGCGGTAGACCGGCTGGGCGTTCTCCCAGGCGGAGGAGCCGGTCGTCGAGTAGCGCACGTGGCCGATCGCGAGGTCCCCCGGCAGCGAGCGCAGCTTCTGCTCGTCGAAGACCTGCGAGACGAGCCCGAGATCGCGGAGGGTCATGATGTTGCCGCCCACGTCAGTGGTGGCGATCCCCGCGGACTCCTGCCCGCGGTGCTGCAGCGCGTACAGCGCGAAATAGGAGAAGCGAGCGACGTCGTGGCCGGGAGCGTAGATCCCGAACACACCACATTCGTCGCGCGGTCCATCGCGATCAGGGAGCTGGTCAGTCATGGGAGGGCGGGCCGTCCTCCGGCATCGAGAGAAGCGTCCCACCCGGGGCGGCAGGCGCTCGATCAGAGTAGCAACGCGCGCGGGCGTCGCTCTCCCTGGACGGACGGCTGTTGCCGCAACGTGCGTCCAGCGGTGGGCGGCCGGTATCGGCCGCCCACCCGTTTGCCCTGCTATCTGACGCGCAACACGACGCTGACCGCTCTGCTGCGGTTGCCGGCCGCGTCCCACGCGGTGACGGTGAAGCGATAGCGCGCCGCCGCCAGCCGCGGCGTTCTGAGCCGGAAGATCCCAGCCCCGGCCCGTCTCGCGCCAGCCCGTCTGATGGCGCGACAGCGCTTGCCCGGTTTGCCCTTGCGGCAGCCGCTCACGCGCTCCCACGCGACCGACGCGCGCACGGCGTCGCCGCCGCTGTCTCTCGCCACGAGCGTGAGCGTGCAGCGGCGTCTGGCGCAGTTGCGGCGCGTGACCTCGACGACGGGCGCGAGCAGGTCGCCCGCCGGCGTCACGACCGGCGGTCCCGGCGGGCCGGGCGGCGGAGGCGGCGGCGCGGGCGGACGCACGGCGACCGGTCCGGCCGTTCTCGACACCATCGTGCGCGCGCCGCCGGCGTTGACGGCGCGCACCTGGCAGGCGAGCACGCGCCCGGTCAGCCCGTCGGGCAGCGTCAGCGTCGGCCCGCTGCCGTCGGCGCGCACGTCGGTCAGTCTGCCGGCGGCGTCGACCGCGGCGCTCAGCCACGTGACCGTCGTCTGCGGCGCCGGGTCGGTCCACTGGCCGGTCGCGCACGTGACGGCGTCGCCGGCGCGCGGCGTCCCGGTGACGACCGGCGGCGTGACCGGCTCCAGCCGCGCGGGCGGATTCGGCTGCGTCGCGAAGGCGTTCAGCTCGGCGTTGGCGAGGCGCGTGTAGATACCCGGGAAGCCCGGCACCGCGCAGCCCTTGCCCCACGAGACGACGCCGATCAGCGCGTCGACGACGTTGCCGTCGAAGCGTGCGAGCGGGCCGCCGGAGTCACCCTGGCACGTGTCGATGACGCTGCCGTCGGAGGCGGCGCCGGCGGCGCACAGCATCACGGGGGCGATGTATCTGGCGCCGTAGCCGCCGCAGGCAGCGTCGTCGAGCACCTCGACGAAGCCGTAGCGCAGCCGGTCCGGCGGCTGGCCGCCCTCGGTCTGCGCATCGGTGTCGCCCCAGCCGGAGATCACGGCGAAGCCGCCGCGATCGTCGCTGCCGGCAGCGACGACGGGGAGCGGCTCGACCGTCCCGGGTCCCAGCTCCAGCGGCGTCGCGAGCGTCAGCAGCGCGAGGTCGTTGACCTTCGTCGCGGAGTCGTAGTCGCGGTGGGAGGTGATCGCGGCGACTCTGCGCAGCTGCGGGTCCCGCCCGCTCGGCTCGGTGCGGTCGAAGACGCCCGCGACCACGCCGACGTCGGCGGCGGCGTCATCGGGGACGCAATGGGCGGCCGTGATCACGTGCGTCGCGTCGCGGACGGTCGCGCCGCAGTAGATCGACAGCGGGATCGCGATCTCGCCGTTGGAGTCGATCTGGATCAGCCCGGCCTGCCAGGGCAGGTCGGTCTCGTCCTCGTCGGGGTTGATGATCCCCGGCGCGGGCCCGCCGTCGGCGGGCTGCGGGCGCGCCGCGGAGGCGACCGCGGCGAAGACGACCCAGAAGGCGACGGACAGGACGACGCTCGTCACCACCAGCAGCAGGCCGGTCCTGCGACCGGCGCGGCGCACGAGCGCTTCGAAGACCCCTTGCAGACTCATCGGCGCAGCGTGCCGCGCGCCCGCGCGCGGCACATCCGACATACGTCCCCAGCCAGGGTGACCAACATCCCGGCCGGCCCCTCCCGCTCGGGCTACGCCGGCCCGCGCCGCGTGCCCCGCTCGGGCTACGCGGCCTGCACGTCGTGGAGCCGATCGGCGAGACCGCGCGTGCGCGGCTCTGCCAGCTCGGCGAGCGACCAGCTGAGCGTGCCGCCCTCGTGCGCGATCTCGACGACGTCGCCGCCGACCTCGCCGACGACCGCGACCGACAGCCCGTCGCCCGCGGAGGCGGCCAGCGCCTCCAGCAGCTCGCGCGGGCCGGAGAGCACGAACGTGCCGGAGCCCTCGCCGAACAGCTGCTCGTCGAGCGGCTTGCCCTGGCAGGTGGCGCCGCCGACCTTGCGCAGGTCGATCCGCGCGCCGATCCCGCCGGCCAGCGCCGCCTCGCTCAGCGCGACCGCGATGCCGCCCTCGGCGACGTCGTGGGCGCTGCGCAGGTCGCCGCGACGGACCGCGTCGCGGACCAGCTCGATCGCCGTGCGCAACGCGGCCTGATCGCGCTCGGGCAGCCCGTCGGGCAGCGCCTCGCCGCGCAGCTTCGCCAGCTCGGAGGCGGGCAGCGACGGCGACGCGGCGCGCACGACGGCGATCGCGTCGCCGCCCTGCGAGAAGCCGAGCCGGCCGGCGCGCGCGGCCTCCGGCAGTCTGCCGACCATGCCGACGACCGGCGTCGGGTAGATCGGGCCGCCGCCGCTCTCGTTGTAGAGCGAGACGTTACCGCCGACGACCGGCGTGTCGAGCGCGCGGCAGGCGTCAGCCATGCCGCGGACCGACTCCGACAGCTGCCACGCGACGTGCGGCTTCTCCGGGTTGCCGAAGTTGAGGCAGTTGGTCAGGCCGAGCGGCTCGGCGCCGACGCAGGCGAGGTTGGCCGCGCACTCGAAGACGGCCTCGACCGTGCCGCGGTACGGGTCCGCCGCGACGCGCCGGCCGGAGCCGTCGATCGAGACCGCGATCGCGGCGCCGTCGGGCAGCAGCAGGACGGCCGCGTCGGCCTCCTCGGGACGGCGCACGGTGCGCGACTGCACGATCCAGTCGTACTGCTCGAAGACCGGCAGGCGCGAGGCGATGTTGGCGGAGCCGAGCAGCTCCGGCAGGATCGCCTGGACGTCGTCGTCGGCCGCCTTCAGCGCGCGCGGCGCCGTCGGGTAGATCTGCGCGCTCGGCTTCTCGGGCGCGAGGTCGTAGAGCGGGCAGTCGTCGACCAGCGCGGGGACCGGCATGTCGCCGACGACCTCGCCGCCCTTCAGCACGCGCAGGTGGCCGGAGTCGGTCACCTCGCCGATCGCGGTGGCGGTCGTCTCCCACTTCTCGCAGACGGCCAGCACGGCGTCGACCTTCGACGGCTCGACGACGCAGAGCATCCGCTCCTGCGACTCGGAGACCATGATCTCGAACGGCTCCATGCCGGGCTCGCGCAGCGGCACGCGGTCGACGTGGATGTCGAGCCCGAGCCCGCCCTTGGAGGCCATCTCCGACGAGGACGAGGTGAGGCCGGCGGCGCCGAGGTCCTGCAGCGAGACGAGCAGCTCGCTGTCGAGCAGCTCCAGCGAGCACTCCAGCAGCTTCTTCTCGGCGAACGGATCGCCGATCTGGACGGTCGGGCGCTTGTCGGCGTCGTCCTCGCCCAGCTCGGCGCTCGCCAGCACCGACGCGCCGCCGATGCCGTCGCGGCCGGTCAGCGCGCCGAACAGCACCAGCACGTTGCCGGGGCCGGTCGCGGCCGCGCGCGTGAGACGGTCGTGCGGGGCGATCCCGAGCGCCATCGCGTTGACGAGGCAGTTCTGCTCGTAGGCCGGCTCGAAGTAGATCTCGCCGCCGACGGTCGGGACGCCGATCGAGTTGCCGTAGTGGCCGATGCCGCCGACCGCGTGCTCCAGCAGGTAGCGCGAGCGCTGACCGTCGGGCTCACCGAAGCGCAGCGAGTCGAGCACGGCGATCGGGCGCGCGCCGACGGCGAAGATGTCACGCAGGATCCCGCCGACGCCGGTCGCGGCGCCCTGGAACGGCTCGACGGCGCTGGGGTGGTTGTGCGACTCGACCTTGAAGGCGATCGCGAGGCCGTCGCCGACGTCGACGGCGCCGGCGTTCTCGCCAGGGCCCATCAGCAGGTACGGGCCCTCGGTCGGGAGCTGGCCGAGCAGCTTCTTCGAGTGCTTGTAGGCGCAGTGCTCGGACCACATCAGCGAGAACATCGACAGCTCGACGGCGTTCGGCTCGCGGCCGAGCTTGTCGAGGATCAGGTCGTACTCGGCGTCGGTGAGGCCGAGCGCCCGATGCGCGGGAACGGTGGCGTCAGACATGGGCGGCGAGGGAATCGCGGATGGAGGCGAACAGCTTCAGCCCGTCGGTCGAGCCGGTCAGCGGGTCGACGGCGTGCTCGGGGTGGGGCATCAGGCCGAAGACGTTGCCGGCCTCGTTGCAGACGCCGGCGACGTCGGCGAGCGAGCCGTTGAAGTTCTGGCCGGGGGCGTAGCGCAGCAGCACCTGGCCGTTGGCCTCGACCTGCTCGTGCAGCGCCTGCGGCGCGTACCAGCAGCCGGTCGTGTGCTTGGCCGGGATCGACAGCAGGTCGCCCTTCTGCGTGGCGTTGGTGAAGGGCGTGTCGTCGCGCTCGACGACGAGGTCGACCTGGCGGCAGACGAACCGCAGCGTCTTGTTCGGCAGCAGCGCGCCGGGCAGCAGGCCGGCCTCGCAGAGGATCTGGAAGCCGTTGCAGATGCCGAGCACCGGGCCGCCCTGCTTGGCGAAGTCGATCACCGACTCCATCAGCGGCGAGAAGCGGGCGATCGCGCCGACGCGCAGGTAGTCGCCGTAGGAGAAGCCGCCGGGGACGACGATCGCGTCGACGCCCTTCAGGTCGCGGTCGCCGTGCCAGAGGATCTCGGCGTTGGCGACGCGCTCGCAGGCGAGCTGCGCGTCGACCTCGTCGCAGGTGCCGGGGAAGCGGAGGATGCCGAACTTCATCGCGTCACCCGGCGGCGCCGGCGGGTGCGCCGGCGGCGTCGATCGAGACGATCTCGTAGTCCTCGATCAGCGGGTTCACGAGCAGCTTCTCGCACATCGCGGGAAGCTGCTCGGGGTCGGCCACGTCCAGCTCGATCAGCCGGCCGACGTGGACCTGCGAGACGCCCTCGAAGCCGAGCGCCGGCAGCGCCCGCTCGACGGCCTGCCCCTGCGGATCCAGGATTCCGGCCTTCGGCCGCACGAGCACGCGCATCTTCACGGGTTGGTCCTCTCCAGCCAGGCGTCGAACGGCTCGCCGGTGATCAGCTCGTACGCCTCGAGGTATCTCGCGCGCGTCTTGTCGACGACCTCGGCGGGGATCTCGGGCGCGGGGTAGGTCTTGTCCCAGTCCGTCGAGGAGGCCCAGTCGCGCACGATCTGCTTGTCGAAGCTGGGCTGACCGCGGCCGACCGCGTAGCCCTCGACCGGCCAGAAGCGCGAGGAGTCGGGCGTCAGCACCTCGTCGCCGAGCGTCAGCGCGCCGTCGGCGGCCTTGCCCAGCTCGAACTTCGTGTCGGCGAGGATGATGCCGCGCTCGCGCGCGTGCTCGGCGGCCTTCGCGTACAGCTCGATCGAGACGTCGCGAACCCGCTCGGCGAGCGCGCGGTCGTCGTCCAGCAGCGCGACGGTCTGCTCGAAGTCGATCGCCTCGTCGTGGCCGACCTCGGCCTTCGTGCTCGGCGTGTAGAGCGGCTGCGGCAGCTGCTGGGACTCCTCGAGGCCGGCGGGCAGCTCGAGGCCGGAGACCTTGCCGGTCGCCTTGTAGTCCTTCCAGCCGGAGCCGGTGATGTAGCCGCGCACGACGCACTCGATCGGCAGCATGCTCAGCTTCTTCACCACCAGCGCGCGGCCACGCACCTCGGCGGGGACGCCGTCGGTCGCGGAGATGTAGTGGTTCGGGACGATCTGGCCGAGGCGTTCGAACCAGAACACGGACAGGGCGGTCAGCACCTTGCCCTTGTCCGGGATCGTGTTCGGGTGGACGACGTCGTACGTCGAGATTCGGTCCGAGGCGACGAGCAGCAGCGTGTCGCCGAGATCGTAGATCTCACGGACCTTGCCTCTGGCGATGAGGGGCAACTCAGAGAGGGCGGTCACGTGGCCCGATGCTAGCAGCGGCGCGCGACGATCAGCCGCCCGCCGCACCCGCGAGTTCCCACGGGCGCGGCGCAGCTCGCCGCGCAGCCGTGGAACTCGCAAGGCTCGTCAGAGCCCCACTTCGTCCAGCCGCGCGATGATCGCGTCGGCGTGGCGCGAGTAGTGGCCGTAGTCGAAGATCGCGTCGAGGTCGAGCGCGGCGGCCTCCGGCTCGGCTGCGATCAGCTCGCGCAGCGGCGTGCGCGTGTCCCACGCCTGCTGGGCAGTGCGCTGGACGATCCGGTAGGCGTCGTCGCGGATCAGACCGCCCTGCTCGATCAGCGCCAGCAGCAGGCGCTGGGAGAAGAGCGCGCCGGAGGTGATCTCGAGATTGTCGAGCATCCGCTGCTCGTGCACGACGAGGCCGTCGATCACGGCCGTCAGGCGCGCCTGCAGGTAGTCGATCAGGATCGTCGAGTCGGGCAGGATCACGCGCTCGGGAGCGGAGTGCGAGATGTCGCGCTCGTGCCACAGCGCGACGTTCTCGGTCGCCGCCTGCGCGTTGCCGCGCAGCACGCGCGCGAGGCCCGTGATCTGCTCGGTCTTGATCGGGTTTCTCTTGTGCGGCATCGCGGAGGAGCCCTTCTGCCCCTTGCGGAACGGCTCCTCGGCCTCGCGCACCTCGGTCCGCTGCAGGTGGCGGATCTCGGTCGCGAGCCGCTCCAGGCCGGCGCCGGCGAGCGCGATCGCCTGCAGCAGCTCGGCGTGGCGGTCGCGCGCGACGACCTGCGTCGAGACCGGCTCGCGCTCCAGCCCGAGCGAGGCGAGCACCCGCTCCTCGAACTGCGGCGAGGTCGCCGCGTAGGTGCCGACCGCGCCCGACAGCGCGCCGACGGCGACCTGCGCGAAGGCGCGCTCGAGACGCTGCGCGTTGCGGTGCGCCTCGAAGGCGAAGCCGGCGAGCTTGATGCCGAAGGTGGTGGGCTCGGCGTGGACGCCGTGGGTGCGGCCGACCGTCAGCGTCGCGCGCTGCTCGCGCGCCCGCCGCGCGAGCACCTCGGCCAGTCTGTAGGCGCCCGGCACGACGATCTCGCCGGCGCGCTTGAGCTGCAGTCCGAGCGCCGTGTCGAGCACGTCGGAGGAGGTCAGGCCGTAGTGGATCCAGCGACCGGCGTGCCCGGCCGAGGCCGACAGCACGTCGACGAAGGCGGCGACGTCGTGGTCGGTCGTCTTCTCGCGCTCGTCGACCGCCTCGACGGTGAAGGTCGCGTTGCGGATCGCCTCCAGCTCCTCGGCCGTCGGCCCCTCCATCGCCTCGCACGCCGCCACTTCGACGTCGCGCCAGGCGGTCATGCGGGCTTCGTCGGTCCAGAGGGCGCCCAGCTCCGGGCGCGTGTAGCGAGCGATCATGGCCCCGATTCTCGCAAGTCGGCTGGTGAGACCGATGCGCGACCCCGGTGACACTGGCCGCACCGGGTTTCGGGCGTACGCTGCATCGCAGCTCGACAGGACAGTCGACGACGACGCGAGGAGCACGAGATGCGCAAGACGGGGGCGCTCGCCGCGATCGCGGCGGCCGCGATGCTGACAGGCGCCGCACCGGCCGCTGCCGGGATCTGGAGCGAGGTGCCGACGCCTACGACGAGCACGATCACCGCGATCGAGTACCAAAGCGATTCGCGCTTCTGGTTCACGACCGCCAACGGAGAGATCTGGAGACGCAGAGCCGACCTCAGCGGCTTCCAGAGAGTCCAACCGGCCGGCCTCGCGCTGAGAGACATCGAGTTCCAGCCGGGCGGCGACATCGGCTTCGCCGTCGGCGCCGGCGGGACGGTGCTGCGCTCGATCAACGGCGGCGACACCTGGACCAGAATCGCCGGGATCCCCGTCTCCAACGAGGGCGACGGCACCGGCAACAAGTGCACAAGACCCGAGACGCTCGGCGACGTCAACTTCGTCCACTTCGCCGGACCGGGTCGCGTCTGGATCGGCGGTCCGAGACGGCAGCTCGCGACCTCCCAGCCGGCCCTCGCCGCCAACGTCGGCGCGCCGTTGACGTGGATCGACGCCAACCGCAAGCCCGTCGCCAGAGCCGGCGACAACTGCTGGATCACCGAGTCCGACGGATTCCCCGACATCTTCGTAACGGCCGATCCCGACGTCTTCTACTTCGCGATGCCCTTCTCGGAGGCCGCGCTGCTGTCGACCGACAACCTCCAGAGCACGCCGATCCCCACGACCGCGGGCGTCGCGAACGGCTTCAGCGTCGCCGGCTCGCTCGTCGGTGACCCCGGCAGCCCGAACCGGATGTGGTCGGTCGTGCCGTCGCCGCACGGCAACTCGACCGCGGTCTACACCGAGGACGGCTGGAGCACCTCACGCTGGATGTTCCTCGTCAACGAGTCCGCGCACCCGTGGCCGGCCACCGGTCCCTACGACGTCGCGTTCAACGGCGGCACCGTCCTGGCGGCTGGCAACGAGGGCTTCATCATCCACTCGACCAACGGCCGTGACTTCTTCTGGAACGGCGCCGACGGCGCGCCGGCGACCAACGACTGGCGCGCGGTCGCGCTCGCGAGTGGGACGCAAGGCGCCGTCGGCGGCGTCGGCGGCAGACTGCTGCTGAGCAGCACCGCCAGCGCGACGCCGGACCTGCTCAGACCGACCGGCTTCATCGACGGACCCGGCAGCGCGACCGCCGGCCAGCCGGTCGGCTTCACGCTCGTCGCCGCCGACGAGGGCGGCTCCGGCCTCAACGCGGCCGCGACCACGTGGTCGGTGACCGGGCTGCCGGGCCAGAGCGGCCCGGGAGCGACGTTCAGCTTCCCGACGGCCGGCGGCTACACCGTCACCGCGAGCTTCTCCGACAACGCCGGCAACGTCGCCACCGCGACGAGATTCGTGCTCGTCAGAGCCGCCTCGACGGTCACGCCACCGCCGAGAAGACCGATCGCGAGAGGCGGTGGCAGCGGCTCCGGCACACCGACCCCGGCCAACGCCGGCGGCGCGACGAGAACGTCGACCGGCGGTGCGACGGTCACGACCTACAGAAGAATCTCGCTCAGAAAGGGCGGCTTCGTGCCGGTCTGGGTGTCGGCCAGAACGGCGCGCCGCTTCGTGATCGAGATCCGCACGACCGGCAGAAGACCGCGCCGCGTCGCGACTCAGCGGGCGAGACTGGGAGCGGGCAAGAAGGCGCTCGTCAGAGTCGCCCTCAAGAGAGGGATCAGAACCGGCAAGTACGTCGTCACGGTCCGCGTCTTCCAAGGCAGAAGAGCGATCGGCAAGCGCGTCCGCACCGCCTTCGTGATCGCGAAGTGAGCGCGGCGGCGGGGCGGGCGGCACGTCGCCGCCCGCCCCGCCCGCGCAAAGCCTGCGGCGAGGTTACGCGCCGATGATGCGCGCGGCGAGCACGGCCGCGTTGCGGGCGTTGTCGACGCCGACGCAGGCGACCGGGACGCCGGGCGGCATCTGCGCGATCGCCAGCAGCGCGTCGAGGCCGCCGGCGACCGAGGTCTTGCTCGTCAGCGGCACGCCGATCACCGGCAGCTCGGTGTGGGCGGCGACCGCGCCCGGGAGCGCGGCGGCGAGGCCGGCGCCGGCGATCAGGACCTTCAGGCCGCGCGCCTGCGCGGTCTTCGCGTACTCGGCGACCGTGTCCGGGTTGCGGTGGGCCGACATCACGCGGATCTCGTTGGCGATGCCGCGTCTGTTCAGCTCGGCGGCGGCCTTCTCCATCGCGGGCATGTCGCTCTCGGAACCCATCACGATGCCGACGAGGACGCCGTCGACCTCGAGCTCCTGCTCCAGCGCGGCGACCTGCTCGGATGTCTGCGTCTCGGGCACCGCGGAAAGCTCGTCGTTCATCTAGCTGCTCTCAGTTCTCGTGACGGCGCGCAGCGCGATGTCCCTGCGCAACTGGCGCCCGTCAAAGTCGATCAGGTCAGCCGCAGCATAGGCCGCCGCTCGCGCCTGCGCCGCGTCGGCGCCGAGCGCGGTCACATTCAGGACCCGTCCGCCGGCCGTCACGACGGCGCCGTCGTCGGCCCGCTTCGTGCCGGCGTGGGTCACCTCGATCCCGTCGGCGACGGTGTCGAGGCCGCCGATCGGATCGCCGGCGCGCGGCGACTCGGGGTAGCCGGCGCTCGCGAGCACCAGCGTCACGGCCGTCTCGGGCGCGAACTCCAGCTCGACGCCATCGAGGCCGCCGGGGCGGCTGGCGCGCTCCAGCACGTCGAGCAGGTCGTTGCGCAGCCGCGGCAGCACCGCCTGCGTCTCGGGATCGCCGAAGCGGGCGTTGTACTCGATCACCTTGACGCCGTCGGCCGTCAGCATCAGACCGGCGTAGAGGACCCCGTGGAACGGCTCGCCGCGGCGCGCCAGCTCGTCGACGATCGGCTGCGAGACCTGCGCCGCCAGCTCGCGCACGCGCGCGGCATCGATCCCGGGCACGGGCGAGTAGGAGCCCATCCCGCCGGTGTTGGGCCCCGCGTCGCCGTCGAAGATCCGCTTGTAGTCCTGCGCCGGCGCCATCGGCAACGCGCGCTCGCCGTCGCACAGCGCCAGCAGCGACAGCTCCTCGCCGACGAGGTGCTCCTCGATCACGACCTGCTCGGTGCCGTGCTTGTGCTCGACGAGGAAGGCGTGCAGCGCGTCGCGCGCCTCCTGCTCGTCGGCGGCGATGATCACGCCCTTGCCGGCCGCGAGGCCGTCGGCCTTGACGACGACCGGGTAGCGGTCGATCGCCGCCATCCCCTGCTCGACGGTCGTGACGACGGTGTGCGAGGCGGTCGGCACGCCGGCCGCCTCCATCACCTCCTTCGCGAAGGCCTTCGAGCCCTCCAGCCGTGCCCCCGCGGCGTGCGGGCCGAAGGCCGCGATGCCGGCCTCCGCGAGCGCGTCGACGACGCCGTCGACCAGCGGTGCCTCCGGCCCGACGACGACGAGGTCGACCTGCTCCGCGCGCGCCGCGGCGACGAGGCCGGCGACGTCGCCGACGCCGACGTCGAGCAGCCGCGCGTCGGCGGCGATGCCGGCGTTGCCGGGCGTGCAGAGCAGCTCGGGGGACTGCGGCGAGCGGGCGAGCGCGCGCACGATCGCGTGCTCGCGCCCGCCGGCGCCGATGACGAGGACCTTCTGGGGCACAGGGCTGCTTTCAGTTCAGAGCGACGAGATGAAGTCGTCGATCGGGATCGCGCTCAGCGTCTCGTACTGGACGGTGCCGCGCGAGCCCAGCTCGAGCGAGACGCGCGCGATCGTCTTCTCGTCGGGCGCCTCGACGACGTTGATGAAGTCGAAGCGACCGAGCGTCGCCCACTGCGCGAGCACTCTCGCGCCGAGCTGCTCGACTTCCTTGTTGATCTCGCGGATGCGCTGCGGGTTGTTCTTGATCGTCTGAGTTCCCTCAGGCGTCAGCTTCGAGAGCATGACGTACGTCGGCATGGCTGCCTCCCGTCGATGTCGAGTCCTGGACCGGCTTCGTCTCCTCCCTGGTTTCTATCCAACCCTGGGCCTCGACGCCACTGCGCCGCACCGCATCGGCGGAACGCGTCGCGGGTTTACGCGATGATGGAGGTCACCATGCACGCTCGGATCGCCCGCCCCGCCCGCGCCGCCGCGCTCGCCTGCGCGGCCGCTGCGCTGACCGCCGGCCTCGCCGGCGGCGCCCCCGCCGACGCCGACGCGAAGGCGACGATCGCGCTCGATCCGGGCTGTTACCTCTCCAGCGAGCAGGGCGCGCTGCTGGGAACCGGCTTCAAGCCGGACGCGACCTGGACGGCGAAGCTGTCGGGCACGAAGCAGATCGGCAGCGGCAGAACCGACGCCAGAGGCCGCATCCGCGCGAAGTTCACCGCCCCCCGCTACGAGGGCACGAAGGGCACGCGCGAGCTGACGCTGTCGGTCACCGACGGCCCCAACGTCGCCAGCACGACCTTCCTGATGACCCCGCTCGCCGCCAGCTTCGCGCCGCAGTCGGGCAACCCGGCGACGCTGCGGGTGCGCTGGCGCGTGCTCGGCATGGGCGCCAACCGCGGCGTCTACGTCCACTACCTGCGGCCGAACGGCAAGCTCAAGCGGACGCTGCGGATCGGCACGACCGACGACGTCTGCGGCGCGCTGAAGACCGGCAGAATCTCGCTCTTCCCGTTCAGATACGAGTTCGGCCGCTGGACCTTCCAGGTCGACACGAGCCACAGATACTCGGCGGCGACGAAGCCGCGCGTCTCGATCGGCTTCGAGGTCAGAAGACCCCAAAGCAGATCGAGAAGAAGAGGCTGACCGGGCGGCCCCGCCCGCTTCGCGAGCGCTACGCGGCCGCGACCGGCCGTGCGGCGCGCGTGAAGACCAGCTCGCCGTCGACGGCGTCGACCTCGACGAGGTCGCCCGCGGTGAACTCGCCCTGCAGCAGCGCCAGCGCCAGTCTGTCGATGAGCCGCTTCTGGATCACGCGCTTGAGCGGCCGCGCGCCGTAGGTCGGGTCGTAGCCGAGGTTGCCGAGCAGCGTGCGCGCGTCGTCGGTCAGCTGCACCTCGATCTCGCGCTCGCGCACCCGCGCGACCAGTCTCGCGACCTGGATGTCGACGACCTCGGCCAGCTGGTCGCGCGACAGCGGCGCGAACTCGACGATGTCGTCGAGGCGGTTGATGAACTCGGGCTTGAAGTGGCCCTCGGCTCCGGTGCGCCCGCCCGGGATGTTCGAGGTCATGATCAGCACGACGTTCTTGAAGTCGACCGTGCGGCCCTGGCCGTCGGTCAGGCGGCCGTCATCCATCACCTGCAGGAGCGCGTTGAAGACGTCCGGGTGGGCCTTCTCGACCTCGTCGAGCAGCACGACGGAGTACGGCCGGCGGCGGACCGCCTCGGTCAGCTGGCCGCCCTCCTCGTAGCCGACATAGCCGGGAGGGGCGCCGATCAGCCGCGAGACCGCGTGTCTCTCCATGTACTCCGACATGTCGAGCCGGATCATCGCGTCCTGCGAGTCGAACATGAACTCGGCGAGCGCGCGCGCCAGCTCGGTCTTGCCGACGCCGGTCGGGCCGAGGAAGAGGAAGGTGCCGATCGGCCGGTCGGGGTCCTGCAGCCCGGCGCGCGAGCGCCGCAAGGCGTTCGCGACCGCCTCGACCGCCTCGTGCTGGCCGATCACGCGCTGGTGGAGGCGGTCCTCCATCTGAACGAGCTTCTCGACCTCGCCCTCCAGCAGCCGGCTGACGGGGATCCCCGTCCAGCTGCCGACGACCTCGGCGACGTCCTCGGCGTCGACCTTCTCCTTCAGGAAGACGGCTTCCTCGCCCTCGACGGGCTCCGCGCTGGCCTCGCGCTCCTCGGCCTCGGCGAGCTGCTTCTCCAGCGCCGGGATCTCGCCGTAGCGCAGCTCGGCGGCGCGCTGGAGGTCGGAGGCGCGCGTCGCCTGCTCGGCCTCGAGCTTCGCCTGTTCCAGCCGCTCGCGCACGACCGTGACGGCGCCGATCGCGTCCTTCTCGCGCTGCCACTGCGCGGTCATCCCGGCCGAGCGCTCCTGCAGCTCGGCGATCTCGCGCTCGATCAGCCCGCGGCGGGCGACGGAGCCCTCGTCGGTCTCCTTCTCCAGCGCGCGCAGCTCGATCTGCAGCTGCAGTATGCGGCGGTCGATCTCGTCGATCTCGGTCGGCTTCGAGTCGATCTCGATCCGCAGCCGCGAGGCCGCCTCGTCGATCAGGTCGATCGCCTTGTCGGGCAGGAAGCGGTCGGCGATGTAGCGGTGCGAGAGCGTCGCGGCGGCGATGATCGCCGAGTCCTGGATGTCGACGCCGTGGTGGACCTCGTAGCGCTCCTTGAGCCCGCGCAGGATCGCGATCGTGTCCTCGACGGTCGGCTCACCGACGAAGACCGGCTGGAAGCGGCGCTCCAGCGCCGGGTCCTTCTCGATGTGCTTGCGGTACTCGTCGAGCGTCGTGGCACCGACCGCGCGCAGCTCGCCGCGCGCGAGCATCGGCTTCAGCAGGTTGGCGGCGTCGACGGCGCCCTCGCCGGCGCCCGCGCCGACGATCGTGTGCAGCTCGTCGATGAAGAGGATCACGGCGCCGGCGGCGTCCTGGACCTCCTTCAGGACCGCCTTGAGGCGATCCTCGAACTCGCCGCGGTACTTCGCGCCGGCGATCAGCGCGCCGATGTCGAGCGAGACGACCTTGCGGTCGCGCAGCGACTCGGGCACGTCGCCGGAGACGATCCGCTGCGCGAGGCCCTCGGCGATCGCGGTCTTGCCGACGCCGGGCTCGCCAATCAGAACGGGATTGTTCTTCGTGCGGCGCGAGAGCACCTGTATGACGCGGCGGATCTCCTGGTCGCGTCCGATCACGGGGTCGAGCTGGCCGAGCCCGGCCGCCTCGGTCAGGTCGCGGCCGTACTTCTCCAGCGCCTGGTACTTGTCCTCGGGCGCGGCGTCGGTGACGCGGTGCGGGCCGCGCACCTCTCTGATCGCGGTGTCGAGGTTGTCGTGCGTTGCGCCGGCCGCGCGCAGGATCTCGCCGGCCTTCGAGTTGTGGCCGGAGAGCGACAGCAGCAGGTGCTCGGTCGAGACGTACTCGTCGTCGAGCTGGCGCATCTCGTGCTCGGAGGCGCGCACGACCTGGCCCAGCTCGGTCGAGGAGCCGCTGCCGCCGCTGGGGCCGGTCATTCTCGGCAGCCCGTCGAGCGCGGCGTTCAGCTCGTTGCGGATCGCGGCCGGGTCGGCGCCGACCTTGCGCAGCACGGCCGGCACGATCGACTCCGGCTGCGTCAGCAGGACCGACAGCAGATGCTCGGGCGTCGCCTGCGGGTTGCGCCGCTCCTCCGCAAGCCGCAGAGCGGCCTGAATAGCCTCCTGAGACTTGATCGTGAAGCGGTCGAGCTGCATGCGGCGGTTCCTCCAGTGAGTCGAAATCTAAGTCGAAGTGACTTAGATCATACCGCGTCGTCGCCGTCTTCTGAAGGGCGTTCGACGGGGATTCTGAAACGCGGCGCGGCGTCGGGGGATGCTCTTCTGACGGGGACGATCGCGCCGCCGCGGACGTACGGCACGATCTCCGCACGCAGCGAGCGGCGCAGCTCCTCCAGCCGCTCGACCTCCTGCTGCAGCTCGCGCGCGCGCCGCTCCATCCGGCGCACCTTCGCGCTCGCCGCCTCCAGCTGCTCCTCCAGCTCGAAGACGCGCTCGACGCCGGCGAGGTTCATCCCCAGCTCGGCGGTCATCTCCTGGATCCGCCGCAGCCGCTCGACGTCCTTGTGCGAGTAGAGGCGCGTGCCCTTCGGCGAGCGCTTCGGCTGAATCAGCCCGCGCTGCTCGTACATCCGCAGCGTCTGCGGGTGCATCTCGGCAAGCTCGGCGGCGACCGAGATCATGAAGACGCCGCGGTCGTCGCTGACCTCGATCCGCGTCGTCGTTCGTATCCGGCGGCCGCCGCTGCTCATGCGCGCGCCTCGGTGCGGCCGCGGAAGAGGCGGTCGCGGGGGTTGCCGTTGATCGTCTTGGCGAGCTCGTCGACCGCCTTCTGCTGGTCGCGCGTCAGCTCTCTCGGCAGCTCGATCACGAAGCGGTAGTGGATGTCGCCTCTGCCTCTGCCGCCGAGCTTCGGAGCGCCCTCGCCTCTCAGCCGCTGGACCGTCCCGTGTCTGGTGCCGGCCGCGACGCGCAGCTTCTTCGAGCCGTTCAGCGTCGGCACCTCGACGGTCGCGCCGCGCATCGCCTCCGGCACCGTCAGCGGCACCTCGACCTCGACGCGGTCGCCCATGTGTCTGAATATCGGCGAGTCGGCGACGCGCGTGACGACGAACAGGTCTCCCGGCTCGCCGCCGTTCATGCCGGCCTCGCCCTTGCCGGCGATCCGTACGCGGCTGCCGTCGCGGACGCCCGCAGGGATGTTGACCTTCAGCCGCTTGATCGTGCGACGGGCGCCGCTGCCGTTGCAGGTCGGGCAGGGGTCCTCGATGATCGAGCCGCTGCCGCCGCAGCGGTGGCAGGGCTTGGAGATCGAGAAGACGCCCTGCCCCTGCTGCTCGACGCCGCGGCCGTGGCAGACGGGGCAGATCGTCGGCGCGGTGCCGGGTCTGGCGCCGCTGCCGTGACAGGTCTCGCACGTCGTCGAGGTGGGGACGGCGAGCGACGTCTGCGTCCCGTCGATCGCCTCCTCGAAGCTGAGCGAGACCTCCGTCTCGAGGTCGCGGCCGCGCTGGGAGCGCGGCCGGCTCGTCCGCTGCCCGGCGCCGCCCGAGGCGCGTCCCGCGCCCGAGCCGCCGCCGAACAGGTTCGAGAGGATGTCGCTGAAGCTGCCGCCGAACTGGTTCGGGTCGAACCCGCCGCCGGCCGCGCCGCCGGGCGCGAACGGCCCGGTCCCGCGGTCGTACGCTCTGCGCTTCTCCGGGTCGGAGAGCACGTCGTAGGCGGCCGAGACCTCCTTGAAGCGCTCCTCGGCTCTCGCGTCACCCTGGTTGGTGTCCGGGTGGTACTGACGCGCGAGTCTGCGGTACGCCTTCTTGATCTCCTCGTCGCTGGCGTTCTTGCCGACGCCGAGGATCTTGTAGAGGTCGGGCTTCGTTGCGGCCATCGCGTACCGCCTATGCCGCCACGACGACGCGCGCGGGGCGCAGGATCGTGCCGCCCAGCCTGTAGCCGGACTGGTAGACCTCGACGACGGTGCCGGACTCGGCCCCCTCGACGGGCTGCTGCACCATCGCCTCGTGCTCGGTCGGGTCGAACTTCTCGCCCCGCGGCGAGAAGCGCTCGATCCCGGCGCGCGTCAGCGCCGCCAGCAGCTCGTCGTGGACGAGCTTGATGCCGGCGGTCAGGTGGTGGTCGGGCTGGCCGGAGCCGGCCTCGCCGGGCGTCTCCGCCGCGGCGAGCGCGCGGTCGAGGTTGTCGAGCGCCGGCAGCAGCTCCTTCGCGAGCTTGCCGATGCCGCGCTCCTGCGCGGCGGCGACGTCGCGCGACATGCGCTTGCGGAAGTTCTCGAAGTCCGCCTGCGTGCGCTGCGCGAGCGCGAGGTACTCGTCGGCCTTGGACGCCTTCGCGACCAGCTCGTCGAGGTCCTCGACGACCTCGGTGCCGTCGTCGGTGATCCCGTGGACGCCATCGACGGGACGCGGCTCCTCGTGCGACGGCGTCGCCTCGGGGGCGACGACCTCCTCGGCCGCCGCCTCCCGCGGATGCTGCTGCTCGGCACCCATCGTCATCTGCCCTCGTCCACGACCTCGGCGTCGACGACGTCCTCGTCGTCGGCGTCGTTGTCCTGGCCGACCGGGCCGTTCGCCTCAGGCCCCGGGCCGGCGCCGTCGCCGCCGGCGGCCTGCGCCTCCTGCGCTCTCTGGTACATCGCCTCGGAGACCTTGTGGAAGGCCGACTGCAGCGCCTCGGTCTTGGCGGTGATCTCGGCCGCGTCGTCGGACTCGAGCGAGTCGCGGACGGCCTTGATCGCGGCCTCGATCTCCTCCTTGGAGGAGGCGTCGACGCCGTCGCCGAGGTCTCTCAGCTGGCGCTCCGCCTGGTAGGCGGCGTTCTCGCCGTTGTTGCGCGCCTCGGCCAGCTCGCGCTGTCTCTTGTCGTCCTCGGCATGCGCCTCGGCGTCGCCGACCATCTGCTTGATCTCGTCGTCCGAGAGGCCGGAGCCGGCCTTGATCTCGATCTTCTGCTCCTTGCCGGTGCCGAGATCCTTCGCCGAGACGGACAGGATGCCGTTGGCGTCGATGTCGAAGGCGACCTCGATCTGTGGCACGCCGCGCGGCGCCGGCGGGATGCCGGTCAGCTGGAACTTGCCGAGCGACTTGTTGTACTGCGCCATCTCGCGCTCGCCCTGGAGCACGTGGATCTCGACGGAGGGCTGGTTGTCCTCGGCGGTCGAGAAGACCTCCGACTTGCGCGTCGGGATCGTCGTGTTGCGCTCGATCAGCTTCGTCATCACGCCGCCCTTGGTCTCGATGCCGAGCGTGAGGGGCGTGACGTCGAGCAGCAGGACGTCCTTGACGTCGCCGGCGAGCACGCCGGCCTGGATCGCGGCGCCGAGCGCGACGACCTCGTCCGGGTTGACGCCGCGGTGCGGGTCCTTGCCGGTCAGCTCCTTGACCTTCTCCTGGACGGCCGGCATGCGCGTCATGCCGCCGACCATCACGACGTGGTCGATCGTCTTGGCGCCCTTGTCCTTCGCGTCGTCGAGCGCCTGGCGGACCGGCACGACGGTGCGGTCGAGCAGGTCGGCCGTCAGCTCCGTCAGCTTCGCGCGCGAGAGGCGCGTGTCGAGGTGCTTGGGGCCGCTGGCGTCAGCCGTGATGAAGGGCAGGTTGATCTGCGTCTCCTGCGTGGTGGAGAGCTCGATCTTCGCCTTCTCGGCCGCCTCGTAGAGACGCTGGAGCGCCATCGGGTCGGCCGAGAGGTCGATCGCCTGGCCCTTCTTGAACTCCGCGACGAGCCAGTCGACGATCGCCTTGTCGAAGTTGTCGCCGCCGAGATGGTTGTCGCCGGCGGTCGACTTGACCTCGAAGACGCCGTCGCCGATCTCCAGCACCGACACGTCGAACGTGCCGCCGCCGAGGTCGAAGACGAGGATCGTCTGGTCGGTCTCCTTGTCGAGGCCGTAGGCGAGCGACGCGGCGGTCGGCTCGTTGATGATGCGCTTGACGTCGAGGCCGGCGATCTTGCCGGCGTCCTGCGTCGCCTGGCGCTGGTCGTCGTTGAAGTACGCGGGGACGGTGATGACGGCGCTGTCGACCGTCTCGCCGAGGTAGGCCTCGGCGTCGGCCTTCAGCTTCTGGAGGATCATCGCGGAGACCTCCGGCGGCGAGTACTGCTTGCCGTCGGCCTCCACGCGCGCGTCGCCGCCGGGGCCGGCGACGACCTTGTACGGCACGATCGACTCCTCCTCGCGCACCTCGGCCTCCTTGCGGCCCATGAAGCGCTTGATCGAGAAGACCGTGTTGGTCGGATTGGTCACTGCCTGGCGCTTCGCGACCGTGCCGACCAGCCGCTCGCCGCCCTGGGTGAAGGCGACGACGGACGGCGTGGTGCGGCCGCCCTCGGCGTTCTCGATCACGGTCGGCTCGCCACCTTCGAGGACGGCCATACAGGAGTTGGTCGTGCCGAGGTCGATGCCGATCGTCTTGCCCATGAATGGAACTCCTTCAGTGGTGCTGCGAGGTTCGCGAGAAAAAAATCTAAGCGGGACTATAGAAGATCCTGCGCGCCGCTTCGAGTGCCGGCGCGCCGATCAGTCGTAGCTGCGCCGGCTCGGGCAGAGCCGTCTCAGCGCGCAGGCGGGGCAGTCCGGTCTGCGCGCGTGGCAGGTGCGACGGCCGTGACGCAGCAGGTTGACGTGGAACTCCAGCTCCTGCCCGCGCGGCGAGAGGTCGAGCATCTCGTCGTGCAGCTCCTCGAACGGGGCGCCCGGGCGCAGCAGGTGCAGCCGCATGCCGACGCGCGAGACGTGCGTGTCGACCGGCACGTCGCGCAACCCGTAGGCGAACAGCAGCACGCACGCGGCGGTCTTGCGCCCGACGCCGGGCAGTGAGCAGAGATAGCGCTGCCCCTCCGGCACGCTCGCCTCGCGCAGGAAGGAGAGGTCGAGCCCGGCCCCCTCCGGCGAGGCGTCGATCGCGAGCAGGATGTCCTGGATGCGGCGGGACTTGACCTTCGAGATCCCGCCCGGCCGGATCGCCTCCTCGACCTCCGCGTTGGGCGCCTCCATCACCGCCTGCCAGCCGTCGAAGCGCTCGCGCAGCCGCTCGTAGGCGACGTCGCGGTTGCGGTCGTTGGTCGACTGCGACAGGACCGTCAGCACCAGCTCGTCGAGCGGCTGCTCGTGCGGCGGCATGATCGGGATCCCGTAGACCTCGCGCAGCTTGTCGCGGATCGCGAGCACGCGCCGGCGCGGCGGGCGCGTCCAGTCGCCCTTCGGGATCGTCGGGAGGTCTCTGCCGGTCCCTCTCGCTCTTCTGGCAGTCGCCGCCATCAGTCGAGCGCGGCCCAGCGCTCAGTCGCGCGCGATGCCTCCGCGACCGCCTCGCGCAGCCCGGCGGCGGCCGCGGCCGGATACCAGCCGCTGAGCGCCAGCCGCGCCAGCAGCACGCCGGTCAGCGTGTCGCCGGCGCCGACGGTGCTGCGCACCTGCGCCGGCACGCCCGGCGCATCCGCTCTCAGCTCGCCGCGCAGGATCGCCCCGCGCGCGCCGAGCGTCAGCACGACCATCCGCGCGCCGCCCTTCAGCAGCGCCCGCGCCGCCTGCTCAGGCTCGGTCTCGCCGGTCATCAGCGCGGCCTCCTCGGAGGTCGCGCAGACAAGCAGCGCGTCGCGTACGCAGGCGTTGGCGTACGACTGCGCCTGCGAGCGCAGCCGCCAGCGCGGCAGCCGCAGGTTGGGGTCGAAGACGACCGGCTGACCGGCCGCCAGCGCCTGCTCGCGCAGCGACAGCGCCAGCTCGCGCTCATCGGGGTCGACGAGCACGTTGGTCGTCAGGAAGAGGCCGTCGGAGGCGGCGACCGCGTCCTCCGCGCCTCTGCCGAACGCGTGCAGCAGCGAGCGCGGGTCCTCGCCATACAGCTCGTAGCGCGGCTCGCCGGCCGTGTCGATCGCGACGAAGGCGAGCCGCGTGCGCGCCTCCTCCGCGAGCGTGAAGAAGCGCGTGTCGACGCCCTCGCGCTCCAGCCGCGCGCGCAGCCAGCGACCCCAGGCGTCGTCGCCGGCGCCGCCGGCGAGCGCGACCCGCGCTCCGTGGCGCGCCGCGGTGACGGCGACGTTGGCGCTCGCGCCGCCGAAGGCGGGCACGAACGCGTCGGCGTCGGCGAGGTCGCTCAGCGGCCGCTCGCAGATCAGGTCGACGAGGGCTTCACCAAGGCAGAGGACGCTCACGCCCGGGAAGTTACCGCCTGCACGACGGATGACGGTGGCGCGCAGGAGTGCTCGGCGGATAGGCTCGGCGCCGCGTGGACGTGACGGATCACACCGGGGAGCTGGACGGCCAGCCCGTCTTCTGGCGCTCAGCCCCGGCCGAGGGCACGCCGACGCTGTACGTCCACGGGGTCCCGACCAGCAGCGACGACTGGCTGCCGTTCCTCGCGCTGACCGGTGGCCTCGCGCCCGACCTGCTCGGCTTCGGCCGCTCCGGCAAGGGCGGCCAGAACGCCTACACGCCGGAGGGGATCGCCGACTTCGTCGAGCGCTTCCTCGACATGCTCGGCGTCGAGCGCGTGAAGCTCGTCGTGCACGACTGGGGCTCGGCCGCGCTGATCTTCGCCGCCCGCCACCCCGAGCGCGTCGAGCGCGTCGTGATCGTCAACGCCGTCCCGCTGCTGCCGGGTTACCGCTGGCACTGGATCGCGCGGATGTGGCGGCGGCCGGGGGTCGGCGAGTTCGTGATGGGCCTCTCCTTCAAGCTGACCGCGCGCCGGATCCTGCGCCCCGCCTTCGCCGGGCCGGTTCCGAAGCCGTTCATCAACGCGGCGTGGCGCCACTTCGACCAGGGCACGCAGCGCGCGATCCTGCGGCTGTACCGCAGCGCGCCCGAGACGAAGCTGGCGCAGCTGGGAAGAGAACTCTCACGTATCGACGCGCCGACGTTGGTAGTTTGGGGCGCGCTCGACCCGTTCATCCCGCCTCGCTTCGCACAGGACTACGCAGCGAGGATCCCGGGAGCGCGGGTCGAACAGGTTTCACAGGCCGGACACTGGCCCTGGGTCGACAGGGCCGATCTGATCAGACGAATTGCCGACTACCTCGGGGAAAACTGACCGCGTGTCCGTGTTGCGACTCGGGCCGCTCGCCGCGGCGCTGCTGCTGACGCTGCTGGGCTGGCTGGCGACGCCGGCACTGCTCGGCACCGCCGCCGCGGAGCCCGCCGTGACGACGCCGCCGACGGCCGCCGCCGCGGCAGCGGGCTTCGGCCCCGCGGTCCTCGCCGAGCTGAACCGCATACGCGCCAGCTCCGGCCTGCCGAAGGTCGGGATCGATCGCCGCATGAGCCGCACCGCGACCGCCCACTCGCGCGACATGGCCCGCCGCGGCTACTTCGGCCACGGCTCGTGGGGCAGTCGCGTCGCACGCGCGTCGGGGTCGGCCTCCGCCGTCGGCGAGGTGCTCGGCTGGCTGCCGCGCAACACCCCGCGCAGCGAGGCGCGCGAGATAGTGCGCGGCTGGCTGAACTCGCCGCCGCACCGCCAGGTGCTGCTCGACGGGCAGTTCCGGCGCATCGGCATCGGCCGCGCGCGCGGCAGCCTCAGCGGCGTCAGCGCCGCGATCTACACGGTCGACTGGGCCTCGGCGCGCTGAGCGCCTGCGCGCCTGCTGGGCGCCAGCGCTCGTGACGGCCGTCGCAGCGACCATCTAGCCTGCTCCAACGCATGGCGAGTCTGACCGAAGCAGCTCCCGTTGGGACGACGGCCGACTCGCTCGCGCCGGCGACGGCGCCCGTCCCCGCCGACGAGACGCGCCCGGACGCACTCCGGCGCTGGGCGCCGGTCGCGCTCGCCGCGCTGCTGGCCGCCGTCTACCTGATCTGGTCGCCGCCGAGCATCGACCTCGCCGCGACCGAGTACCGCACCTGGCTCTTCGGCGAGCAGGGGCTGTCGCTGTGGGATCTGCAGTGGTACGCCGGCCACCACATGCCGGGATACAGCCTGCTGCTGCCGCCGCTCTCGTGGCTGTTCGGCCCGCGCCTGCTCGGCGCCATCTGCATGGTGCTCGCCAGCGCGCTGTTCGCGCGCCTCGCCTACGACCGCTACGGCGCGCGCGCCTGGCTCGGCGCGCTGTGGTTCGCGGCCGGCAGCGTGACGGTGCTGCTGAGCGGCCGCGTCACCTTCGCGCTCGGCCTCGCGCCGGCGCTCGGCGCGCTCGTCGCGCTGGAGCGCAGCAGCGCCGCGCCACCGCGCTCTCACCGCCGCCGCGCGCTGGCGGCGCTGTCGCTGGCGCTGGGTCTCCTCACCGGCCTCGCGAGCCCCGTCGCCGCCGTCTTCCTGGCAATGGCGGGAACCGCCTACGCGCTCGGCGAGCGCTGGCCGGCCCGCGCCGACCGCCGCAGCGCCGGCGAGCGGCTGCGCCAGCTCGCGACGCCCCGCCGCGTCAGCGGCCTGGCGCTGGCGGCGACGACGGTCGCGCCGGTCGCCGGCTTCGCCGTCGCGTTCCCCGAGGGCGGCAAGGAGCCGTTCGTGCTGTCGGCCTACTGGCCGGTGCTGGCGGTCGCGGCGGCGGCGCTGGCGCTCTTCCCGCGCGAGCAGCGGACGCTGCGGATCGCGGTCGTGCTGTACGCGCTCGGCTGCACAGCCGCCTTCGTGCTGGAGACGCCGGTCGGCGGCAACGCCGCGCGCCTCGGTGCGCTCTGCGCGGGGCCGATCTTCGCGCTGCTGCTGTGGCGCCGCCGGCCGCTGGCGCTGGCGCTGCTGGCGCTGCCGCTGCTCTACTGGCAGTGGACCGCGGCAGTTCACGACGTCACCGTCACGCACGGCGACGCGAGCGTCGAGGCCGCCTACTACGCGCCGCTGCTGGGCTTCCTCGACAGAGCCGATCCCGACGGCTCGACCGGCCGTGTCGAGATCCCCTTCACGAAGCTGCATTGGGAGGCGCGCTGGGTCGCGCCCCACCACGCGCTCGCGCGCGGCTGGGAGCGCCAGCTCGACCACAAGGTCAACCCCGTCTTCTACGAGGGGACGCTTACGGCCGAGCGCTACCGCGGCTGGCTGCTGCGCAGCGGCGTGCGCTGGGTCGCGCTGCCGGACACGCGCTTCGACTACTCCGCGCGAGAAGAGGCGAGACTGGTCGCCGACGGCCTGCCGTACCTGCGCGAGGTGTGGTCGGGCGGCCATTGGCGCGTCTTCGAGGTCGACGGCCACAGCGGCCTCGCGAGCGGACCGGCGCGCGTCGTGTCGGTCGCGCCCGACCGCGTCGTGTTCGACGCCAGCGGCCCCGGCACGGTGCGGCTGCGGATGCATTGGACGCCCTATTGGCGCGTCGCCGCTGGCGACGCCTGCGTCGCGCCGGCGCCCGAGTCCGGCGGTGACGACCTGACCGAGCTGCGCGTCCGATCCGCCGGCCGGATCGTGCTCGACACGAGCTTCGCGCTCAGTCGCGTCGGTACGGATAACCCCCGTTGTTCTGAATCGGGCCGCGATCCGAGATAGGATGCGCGTTTGCGCATGATCCGATCGCTTCGCAACTTCGAGCAGCGGGTGCTCCCCCACGGGGTCGGCGACCTTCTCCGCCAGCTGCTGCTCTTCGCAGTCGCCTACTACGGCTACCAGATGGTCCGCGGCATCGCCGACGGCAAGGCCGCGGTCGCCGCGTGGAACGCGACGAAGATCATCAACCTCGAGCACAGCCTCAACGTGTTCATCGAGCCGAGCATCCAGTCGTGGGCCTCCTCGACCGGATGGATCTCCGACTTCGCGGCGTGGATGTACCTCAACAGCCACTTCGTCGTGACCGTCGGCTCGCTCGCCTTCATCTACCTCTTCCGCAACGAGGCCTTCTACTTCGTGCGGAACATGTTCATGATCGCGATGGCGTTCGCGCTGGTCGGCTACGCGATGTTCCCGACGGCGCCGCCGCGGCTGATGCCCGAGTGGGGCTTCAGCGACACCGTCGCCGCCTTCACCGGCGTGCGCGTCGAGAACGAGCCGGTCTCCGCGCTGCTGAACATGTACGCCGCGGTGCCGTCGATGCACTGCTGCTTCGCGCTGATGATCGGCTGGCCGATGGCCCGGCTGGTCAAGCCGAAGCCGCTCAAGGTGGCCTGGTTCCTGTACCCGTTCCTCGTCATGTTCGTGGTCGTCGCGACCGGCAACCACTACATCTTCGACGCCGTCCTCGGCGCCGCCGTGGCCGGTGCCTCCGCGCTGCTGTCGCAGCAGCTGCTGGCGCGCTGGCGTCCGCAGGCATGGTCGTTCGGCCAGGCCCGCGCCGAGGCGACCGCCTGATGTCGACAGAGTCGCCCGGGGACGGCCGCCGCCGCGGCGGCGAGCCGCGCGCCCGCGGCGAGCTGTCCGAGACGGTTCGCAACAAGCTGATCGACTCGCGCCTGACGCCGAACGCGATCTCGCTGACCGGTCTCGTCGGCAACGTGATCGCCGCCGTGCTGGTGTGGCAGGAGTACTTCTTCCTCGCCGGCGTCGCCTTCATCCTCGGTTCGGTGATGGACACGCTCGACGGCCGCTACTCGCGCATGTCGGGCAAGGGCACGCCGTTCGGCGCCTTCCTCGACTCGACGCTCGACCGCATAGAGGAAGGGATCGTCCTGACCGCGGTCGCCTGGTACTTCTCGACGCAGGGCGACGACCTCGCCGTCGCAGCAGTCGTCGTCGCGGTCCTCTTCTCGCTGATGGTCTCCTACACCCGCGCCCGCGCCGAGGCGCTCGGGATCGAGTGCAAGGTCGGCATCGCCAGCCGCGCGATCCGCGTCGTGATCCTCTCCGTCGGCCTGCTGTTCGCCAAGGGCGCCGGTCTCGGCGACTTCGAGCTGCTGGCGCCGGCCGTCTACGTGCTCGCCGTGCTCACGGTCTTCACGACCTTCCAGCGCATCTTCCACGTGCGCAGACAGATGGCCGGCGCGGCGAGATCCGCGCCGTCCGTGTAACCACCGGCTTTCGTCGGGGTCTTTCCCGACAGCATCCTTCAGGAGGAAACACCCCAAGTGAGCAACGCTTCCACCAACGGCGCGAGCCGGTACCAGGCCGACAAGGTCCGCGTCGCCATCATCGGCGTCGGGAACTGCGCCAACTCGTTCATCCAGGGCGTCCAGTACTACAGAGACGCCGATCCGAACGAGCGCGTCCCCGGCCTCATGCACGTGGACCTCGGCGGCTACCACGTCAGAGACATCGAGTTCACGGCCGCGTTCGACATCGACGCGGACAAGGTGGGCAAGGATCTCTCCGAGGCGATCTGGTCGGGTCAGAACGACACGATCAAGTTCGCCGACGTCCCGAGAATCGGCGTCACCGTCCAGCGTGGCATGACGCACGACGGGCTCGGCAAGTACCTGTCGCAGAAGATCAGAAAGGCCGACGGCCCGACGGCCGACATCGTCCAGATCCTCAAGGACACGAAGACCGACGTCGTCGTCTCCTACCTGCCGGTGGGCTCAGAGCAGGCGACGAAGTGGTACGTGGAGCAGGTCATCGAGGCCGGCTGCGGCTTCGTCAACTGCATCCCCGTCTTCATCGCCAGCGAGGACTACTGGGACGACCGCTTCAAGAGAGCGAACCTCCCGATCGTCGGCGACGACATCAAGTCGCAGGTCGGCGCCACGATCACGCACCGCAACCTCGCGCGCCTCTTCCATGAGCGCGGCGTCAAGCTCGAGCACACCTCGCAGCTCAACGTCGGCGGCAACATGGACTTCTTCAACATGCTCGAGCGCGAGCGTCTCGAGTCGAAGAAGATCTCCAAGACGAACGCCGTGACCTCGGTCGCCGGCATCGATCTGCCCGCCAGAGACGTGCACGTCGGTCCGTCGGACTACGTGCCGTGGCTGACGGACCGCAAGTGGGCCCACATCCGCCTCGAGGGCAGAGCGTTCGGCGACGTCCCGCTGATCGCCGAGCTGAAGCTCGAGGTGTGGGACTCGCCGAACTCGGCCGGCATCGTCACCGACGCCGTGCGCTGCTGCAAGCTGGCGCTCAACCACGGCGTCGGCGGCCAGCTCGACGGCCCCAGCTCGTACCTGATGAAGTCGCCGCACAACCAGCGGCCCGACGACGAGGCGCGCAACGACACCGAGTCGTTCATCGCCGAGTACGGCAAGAGAGTCGGCACCGCCCCGACCGGCGCGACCGCGCCGAAGACGGCCGAGGCGTAGGCCTCACCGCCACTTCGCAGCATCGAATGGCCCGCCAACTGGCGGGCCATTCTCGTTCTTGGGGGACTATCCTCCGGACCGTGTCAGAGGGACGCTTCGCCATTGCCCAGGTCACGCCCTACGCCTGGGAGGCGCCGCACGACGTCAATCGCGCCGTCGCGCGCGTGGCCGACGAGCTGGCGGCGCGCGGGCATCAGGTCCTGATCGTCGCGCCGTCGCAGTCCGGCGCGCTCGTGCGGGAGTCGCGCAGAGCGATCCGCGCCGCGCGCGAGCACCCCGCCGCGCTGCTGGAGGGAACCGGCGACGGCGTGCCGCGGCTGCTCGGCGTCGGCGAGGTGCTGCCGTTCCAGCCGTCGCGCAAGCGCGCCGTCTCGCTGCCGATCGACGTCGCCCGCACGATCGAGCAGCTGTTCACGACCGCGCCGCTCGACCTCGCCCACATCCACGAGCCGTTCGCGCCGAGCGCCGCCAGCGCCGCGCTGCGCCATTCGCGCGCGCTCAACGTCGGCTCCTTCCACTCGACGACCGAGCGCGTCCTCTCGACGCAGGTCGCGCGCCGCGTGGTCGAGCTGTTCCTCGGCCGCCTCGACGCCCGCATCGCCTCCTACGAGGCGACCCGTGAGCAGCTCTGCCGCTGGTTCCCGGCCGACTACGGGGTGATCCTGCCTGGCGCCGACGCGCCGCGCGAGGAGGCCCGCAACGACCGGATGAGCGCGGTTCCCGAGCTGGTGCTGATCTCCGATGAGGAGCGCCCGGCCATCCGCACCTTCCTGCGCGCGTTGCGCAGACTGCCGCTCGACCAGCCGTGGCACGCGACCGTCTGGTCGCCGAGCGGGCTGCAGCCGCCCGGAGCGCTGCGCGGCGAGCTGCGCGAGCGGGTCGCCTTCGTCGGGCCGGAGGAGAGCGACGAGGCATCGCTGCTGGCGCGCGCCGACGTCGCCGTGCGCGCGTCCTCCGGCGCCGTGCCGGTGCCGAGCGGGCTGCTCGACGCCGTCGCGGCCGGCGCCGTCCCGGTCGTCTCACGCCTGCCGGTCTACGAGGAGCTGGTCGAGGAGGGCGCGGGGCTGCTGTTCGAGCCCGGCGACGTCGAGACGCTGACGGCGCAGCTGACGCGCCTGGTGCGCGAGCCCGAGCTGCGGCGGCGGCTGCGCGAGGGCGCGACGCCGCTGCGCGAGCGGCTGACGTGGTCGCGCGTCGTCGACGAGCTGGAGCAGGTCTACGGCGGGTTGATCGCCCGCCGCCACGACAGACGCGGCGATCCCGTGCTGCGCGCGAAGGTCGCCGCGCGGCCGCTGATCGACGTCGACCTGCACATGCACACCGACCACTCGGGCGACTGCGCGACACCGGTCGAGGTGCTGCTGGCGCAGGCGAAGGCGAGAGGGCTCGGCGCGATCGCCGTCACCGACCACAACGAGATCTCCGGTGCGCTGGAGGCGCAGGCCAAGGCCGACGGGATCAAGGTGATCGTCGGCGAGGAGGTCAAGACGAAGGACCAGGGCGAGGTGATCGGCCTCTTCCTCAGAGAGCTGATCCCGCGCGGGCTGTCGCTCGAGGCGACGATCGCCGAGATCAAGCGCCAGGGCGGCCTCGTCTACGTCCCCCACCCATTCGACCGGATGCACTCCGTGCCCGACTACGAGCACCTGCTGGCGGTGCTCGACGACGTCGACGCGATCGAGGTCTTCAACCCGCGGATCGCGATCCACGAGTTCAACGAGGAGGCCGTCCGCTTCGCCGCCAAGTACCGCGTCCCGGCCGGCGCCGGCTCCGACGCGCACGTCGCGCAGGGGCTCGGATCGGTCCGCATCCGGATGCCCGACTTCGACGGTCCCGACGAGTTCATGGAGTCGCTGCGGGAGGCCGACGTGATCCGCACGCCGGCCAGCCTGCTGTACGTGCAGGCGCTGAAGTTCCTCCAGACGAAGGCGACGCCGCCCCCCGCGCGCAGAGGCGTACGGGAGGCACGCGTGCGGCGCGCGGTTCGCAAGTCCTGATGCACGGGCAGGGAGAAGGTGTGGACGCGTCCAATCTTCCCCAGAGCATGCCCGTGACCACAGATGACGAGATCCGCGAGAAGTACCTCGAGCGAGCGATCCGCGAGCTGAACCAGCTCACGCGCGAGTTGCAGGAATGTCCCCACTGCCCGCGCGGCAACCTGATGCCCGTGCTGGGCTCGGGCCACCCGCAGGCCGACGTCTTCATGCTGAAGTACCAGCCGCGCCCGTCTGAAGTCGAGGAGGGCGTCGCCTTCTACGGTCGCTCCGGCGGCGCGCTGATGAAGTCGCTCAAGCGGCTCCAGATCGATCCGCTGGCCGTCTACGGCACGCTCTGCGTCAAGTGCCCGGTGACCGATCCGACGCTCGCCGACCCGGCCTGCGTCGAGCGGATCGTCGAGGAGCTGGCGATCGTGCAGCCGAAGATCGTCGTCGTGATGGGCGACGAGGCGCTCGACGTGCTCAACGAGCTGGAGATCCCGCTCGCACGCCGCGTCGAGGCCGAGCCGGGCGTGCTGCAGCAGCTGACGCCGTCGATCGAGGCGCTGTACGTGCCGAACATCGACGACGCGCTCGACGAGGAGGGCGCCAAGCGCGCCTTCTGGCGGGCCTTCAAAGTGCTCGGCGACTGGTACGCCGACCTGCCGCCTTACTAAGCGGCCCACGGCGGGTACACCGCCGCCATGGACCTCGAAGAGCACACGCTCGAGACGGTCGGCGACACGTGCGAGGTGTGCGGCGTCAGATTGACGACCGCCGAGCAGCAGGCCGTGCTGGAGAGCGGCGGCCCCGCGCTCTGCACCGTCCACGCAGCCGAGGAGCTGCCCGACGCGGCTGAGGACGCGGCGCCATCGCCGGCTGAGTAGCGCGTTGCGCCGCGGGAAGCGGGTTCACCGCGCCGCGCCCCGCACGCGCCGCTAACGCGCGTCGCCGAGCCGCACGACGCGCACGTCCCCTGAGGAGGTGCGCGCGTCGATCCGGCGAGGCGCGTCGCGCGACTGGTCGACGTCGACTGACTGGTCTCCCGAGGAGACGTCGGTGACGACGTCGTAGGCGACGGTGCCGGGCACGGCGATCGTCACGTCGCCGGAGGAGGCGACCGCCTCGATCCACTCAGGAGCGGTGCGGGTGCGCACGACGACGTCGCCGCTGCTGGCGTGGACTCTGACGTCCTCCCCGCCGTAGCCCTCGACCGTCACGTCGCCGGAGGAGACGCCGACGCGCAACGGGCCGGTCACGTCGATCGCGTCCACGTCGCCCGAGCTGGTGCCGAGATAGGCGTCGGCGGCGAGGTCGCGCGCCGTCACGTCGCCGGACGAGCCGCGCACGTCGACCGTCAGCTCGCGCGGCACGCGCAGCTCGAAGTCGGTCTCGCAGCCGGAGGGGCCGATCGATCCGATGAAGCCGCAGCCGCCGGACAGCTCCAGCTGGCCGTCGCGAAAGCCCTGCTCGATGTCGGGCTCGGCGAGGCTCCACTCGCGGTGCGCGATCACCTGCACGTCGGCGCGCTGCTCGGCGATCACGGTGATGTCGCCGTTGCCGCCCTTCACGCGCAGGTGCTCGACGTCGGCGTAGGTCTGCGTCGTGCTGTCCTCGCGGTGGACGGTCACCGCGGCGAAGAAGAGCGCGGCGTAGGCGACGAAGAAGGCGCCGACGAGGACGCTGACGACGATGAAGGGCTTGGAGAGGCCGGTGCGGCTCGTTCTGGGCACGCTCAGCACCTTATGCCCGCGGGTGCGGCGGTGGAATGGGACCTGCTCCCGTCCTCGCCCTGGGGCTAACCCGACCTCGCGGCCCGAGCGCCCGGCCCTGCCTACGGCAGCAGGACGATCTTGCCGAGCTTGCCGCCGGCGGCGAAGCGCTCGTAGGCGGCCTCGGCCTCCGCGAGCGGATATGTCGCGGCGACGGGCACGCGCAGTGCGCCGCTCTCCACCTGCGGCAGCACGTGGCGCTCGACCAGCCGCGCGGCGAGCGCCTTCTCCTCCAGCGGCCGCGCCCGCAGCGTCGAGCCCATCACGCGGGCGCGCTTGCCCATCAGCGCGCCGAGGTGGAGGTCGCCCTTGGCACCGGCGCCGATCCCGATCACGGCGATACGCCCGCCGGTCGCGAGCGCGTTGACGTTCTCAGCGAGGTTCGGCGCCCCGACCAGCTCCAGGATCACGTCGAAGGGACCGTGCTCACCGAAGCCCTCGGGCGCGATCACGGTCGTGCCGAGCGCGGCGACCTGCTCGCGCAGCTCGGCGTTGCGGACGGTCGCCGTGACGCGCGCGCCGAGCGCGTGGCCGAGCTGGATCGCCGCGGTGCCGACGCCGCCGGCGGCGCCGTGCACGAGCAGCCGCTCGCCGGGCGCCAGCGCGGCCTGCGTGATCAGCGCGTCGTGGGCGACCGTGAAGACCTCCGGGAAGCCGCCGGCGGCCGGCCAGTCGAGCTGGTCGGGCACGGGCATCAGCAGCCGCTCATGGACGACCGCCAGCTCCGCCTGTGCGCCGCCGCCGACGACGGCCATCACGCGCGCACCGGGCGCGAAGCGGGTCGCGCCGTGGCCGAGCAGGGCGACCTCGCCGGCCAGCTCCATCCCGGGAATATCCTGAGGCGCGCCGGGCGGGGCGGGATAGAGGCCGCGCCGCTGCAGGATGTCGGCCCCGTTGAGGCCTGCCGCGCGCACGCGCACCAGCACCTCGCCCGCGCCGGGCTCGGGATCCTGATGCTCTTCGAAGAGCAGTCTGCCGTCGCGAATCGTCGCCGCCTTCATTGCGCGCAGTCTTGCAGGTGGCGCGGCGATCTTCGGCGGTCTGTAGAACAGCGCTTCGAAACATCGCGGGTCAGCGCAATGACCGGAATTTGCGGCTGGCGCGCGAGCGGCTGTGACGGTTCCCCCAGCGAACCGACCACTGAGTGTGTAAGAGTTGTCACGTAGTTCAGCCCTGCTGGACACGAGGAGAGCGATGCAGATCCTGCCCCCCACATTGCGCGCGCTGCCGCCGATCTGGCGCGAGACGCTGCTGCCGGCCGAGGCCGCCGGCCTCGTGCTCGACCCGATCTTCCGCGGCATCGGCATGCCGGCTGGCCATGGGCGACCGGTCCTGCTGATCCCCGGCTATCTGGCCGGCGACCGCTCGCTGGCGACGATGGCCGGCTGGCTGCAGCGCGGCGGCTACCGCGCCGAGCGCGCCGGGATCCGCCTCAACGTCGGCTGCGGCGGCACGACCGTCGGCCGGCTGGAGCAGCGTCTCGAGCAGCTCTACGAGAGCTCCGGCGGACGTCGGGTGACGGTCGTCGGGCAGAGCCGCGGCGGCGCCCACGCGCGTGCGCTGGCGGGCCGGCGGCCGGAGCTGGTCAGCGGCGTCGTCGCGCTCGGCTCCCCCCTGCTGGATCCGCTGATGGTCCACCCGCTCGTGCGCATGAACGTCGAGCTGGTCGGCCGGCTCGGCTCGCTCGGCGTCCCCGGGCTGCTGCGCGCCGCCTGCCGCGACGGCGACTGCTGCGAGCCGCTGCGCGAGGACCTGCGCCGCCCGCTGCCGGACGACGTCGGCTACGTCTCGGTCTACTCGCGCCGCGACGGGATCGTCGACTGGCGCTCCTGCCTCGACGCCGGCGCCCGCCACGTCGAGGTCGACGCGACTCACCTCGGGATGGGCTTCCACGCCGCGACCTACCGCGCGATCGCGGCGGCGCTGCGCAGCTTCCGCGACGCGGAGCTGGGCGCCGAGCCGTTCGACGCCCAGTTCGCCGCAGTCGCCGCCTGACGCCGCTCGCGATGCGCATCGCGAGCGCGTTCATCAACCACGAATCGGCGAACGCGTGGTATCGCATGATCGCGCCGCTGCAGCAGCTGCAGCGGCGCGGGCACACCGTGCTGTGGCCGGGCCAGCACGCGCCGGACGCCTCCGACTACGACCTGCTCTACCTGCAGCAGTTCTTCACGGAGGCCGACCGGGCGCGCGTGGGCCGGCTGCGTGAGCGCGGCGTCGCCGTCGTCTGGGAGACCGACGACGACATCTCCGCGATCCCGAAGAGCAGCCCCGCCTACGCCAAGCACGGCGGCAGAAAGGGCTTCCGGGGCCGTCGCGGCCTCGATGACAGCTTCGCGAAGGGCGTCGAGATCGCACGCACCGCGACGTTGATGACGACCACCAGCGCCCATCTCGCCCAGCTCTACGCCGATCGCGGCGTCGAGCACGTGAAGGTGATCGGCAACCGGCTCCCGGCCGGCTCGTTGATTCGCAGACGACCGCGCGGCAGAGCAGGGGTGACGATCGGCTGCACGCTCGCGGCCGAGCACCTCCCGGACCTTGAGCGGTTGCGGATCTCCGAGGCGCTGAGCGCGCTGCTGGCAAGCCAGCCCGGCGTTCGCGTCGTAGCGATCGGCCTCGACCTCGGCCTGCGCGATCCTCGCTACACGAACCGGCCGCTGGTGCCGTTCAGAGACCTGCTCCGCGCGGAGAGCGAGTTCGACGTCGGCATCGCGCCGCTCGCCGATTCGCCCTTCAGCCGCGCCCGCTCTGACGTGAAGCTGCGCGAGTACGCGGCGGCCGGAGCGATGTGGCTGGCGTCGCCGGTCGGCCCGTATCGCGAGCTTGGTGAGCAGCAGGGCGGGTTGCTCGTCGCCGACGACGGCTGGCGCGACGCGCTCGAGCGCGTCGTCGCGCAGCCGCAGCTGCGCGCGGACCTCGCGGAGAGAGCGCGGGCCTGGGTCGCGCGCGACACGCTGGAGCGTTCAGCAGCGCTGTGGGAGTCGGCGTTCCGCGACGCCGTCGTGCGCGCAAGACGCGCCACCCGCGCGACCGGTCGCTGACCGGCCGCGCGACCGGCAGACGCTCGCTCAGGCGCCCGCGGGCGGCGTGACGCCTCTCGGGAAGCGCCACACGTCGAAGCCGATTCTGCCGTTGGAGCCTCTCTTGGTGAAGCGCTTGCCGGTGGCGGTTCTCAGCTCGCCGCCGAGCGGGCCGACGCTCCAGCCGCGCAGCGATCTCGGGTGGTACAGGTAGCTGCGGAAGATGTTGTACGTGTCGTCGCAGGTCAGCGACGCGATTCTCGGCGCGAAGTTCAGGCGGTGGTATCTGCCCGCCGTGAAGCCGGCTTCGGGGTCGTTGAGCACGACCGTGAAGATCGGGCACTCGGCGGTGGCGGACTTCGTCGCCGACGGCTTCTTCGCGGTGGCGGCGCCGGTCGTCGCGGTGAGCGCAAGCGCGGCAGTGGCCGCAACGGCGAGCGCACGGAGGCGGTTGGACATGCGGGGGACTCCTTCGAAGGGTTTGCTCGCGTCAGCCTGTCATCAACGCGACGGGCAGCGCAAGGCCCGCTTCGCGCCGCAACGACGCGATCCTGCGTCCGCGCTGCACGGCGTCGCGGATCTCGCTGACGTTGGCGCCGAGCCGCGCGACGGTCGCGTCGAGGTCGTCGCTGCGCAGCGCGATCCCCCAGAAGAAGGCGCCGCGGTCGCTGCCGCCGGCTCTGGCGGAGACCTCGGCCGGCTCCTGTATCGCCTCCAGGATCTCCGCGCCGAGGCGGAAGAAGGCCTGCCGTGGCGCGCCGGCCGGGGTCGGCTGCTCACGGATGCGGCGCAGGTCCAGACCGGCGGCCTGGAGCGCGGCGACGGTGCGGTCGAGGTCGGGCGAGACGGCGACGACGTGGTCGATCCGCGTGATGCCGTTGGGGTGCGGCGGCTCGGCGGCGGACGCGGATGACTCGGCGGGTTCCCCGCCGGCGCCGCGCGTCTCCGCGCGCGTCGTCGGCAGGCCGTCGAGCGCGAGTGCGGCGTCGCCGTCGTGAGGCAGTCCGCGCAGCGTCCAGCCGACCAGCCCGCGACCAGCTTCGCGTCCGGCCAGACGCAGCTCGACGGCGCCGATGCGACAGCGGTCGCCCTCGACCGCGAAGCCGAGCGCCGACCAGCTCTCCGGCTCGTCGGCGATCGTCAGCTGCTCGATCGTCACCATCGCCGCGCGATGCTAGCGGCGGGCGGGCAGCCGCCGCGCCGCTCGCGCTTACGTCGCTACGCGCGCTCCAGCAGCGCGACGCACTCGATGTGCGGCGTCTGCGGGAACATGTCGACCGGGCGGACCTTGCGCAGCACGTAGCCGCCCTCGACCAGCTGGGCCGCGTTCGGCGCCAGCGTCGTCGGGTTGCAGGAGATGTAGACGATCCGCTTCGGCGAGGCGTCGATGATCCGTCTGACGACCTTCTGCGAGAGACCGGCCCGCGGCGGGTCGACGACGACGACGTCCGGCGAGCCGGCCTTCTCGACCAGCAGTCTCAGCGCGGTGCGGACGTCGCCGGCGAAGAAGTGCGCGTTGTCGGTCTCGTTCAGTCTCGCGTTGACGATCGCGTCGCCGATCGCGTCCTCGACGATCTCCAGGCCCCACAGCTCGCCGGCCCGCGGCGCCATCGTCAGGCCGATCGTGCCGATGCCGCAGTAGAGGTCGTAGAGGCGCTCGAAGCCGGCCAGCCCGGCGTAGTCGGTCGCGAGGCCGTAGAGCTTCTCGGCCATCTCGGTGTTGACCTGGAAGAAGGCGTGCGGGGAGACGCGGAAGGTCATCCCGTTCAGCTCCTCCTCCAAATACTCTCTGCCGGAGATCAGCGTCGTCTCGCCGCTGGTCGTCGTCTCGCCGAGACCGTCGTACTGCGTCCACAGCAGGCCGTCGGCGTCGATCGCCTGCGCGAAGGCGTCCTGGTCCAGCTCGCCCGGCATCGTCACGAGACGGACCTGGAACTGGCCGGTGCGGCGCCCTTCGCGCACCACGCAGTTGCGCAGGAAGCCGCGCCGCGTGCGGCGGTCGTACGGCTCCAGCCCCTGCTCCTTGCAGAACCTCAGCACCTGGTCGCGGACGGCGTTGCCGGCCTCGGAGGCGAGCAGGCAGTCCTCGATCGGGACGATTCTGTCCCACTCGCCGGGCGCGTGGAAGCCGAAGACCAGCTCGCCTCTCTCGGCCGTCCCCTCGGTGCCGAACGAGTACTCGAGCTTGTTGCGGTAGCGCCACGTCTCCAGCGCCGGCACGATCGGCTCCAGCTCGAAGCCGCCGAGCTTGCCGATGCGGCGCAGCGCGTCGTCGACCTGCTGCGTCTTGATCTCCAGCTGCTTCTCGTACGGCAGCACCTGCCACGGCGCGCCGGGGTGCTTGGCGACCGGCGCGATCCGGTCTGGGCTCGGCTCCAGCACCTCGAGCGTTATCGCCTCGCCGTAGTCGCGCTTGGTCTTCGTGACCTTCGCGCGCACGCGGTCGCCGGGGATCGCGCCGTGCACGAACAGCACGTAGCCGTCGTGACGTGCGACGCCGTTGCCACCGAACGCGAGGCTGTCGATCGTCAGGTCGAGCTCGACGAAGCGGTCAGGCCGCTTCTTGCGTGGAGTTGTGGGAGGGGTGCTCATGCACGGCCAAGGATGGCAGGTCGCGACCGGACGGCTCCTGCTTGCCGCAGCCCTTCACAAGGCTCCATAATCTGGATGTGAAGATCACCGGCCTCTTCGATCCCGATACGGCGAACGGCTACTACCGCGCGCAGCTTCCGCTCGCGGCGCTCCAGGCACGGGGTCACAAGGTCGTCTGCCACCATGCGGGCGCGGTGCTCGCGCGCGGTTACGACCTGCCGAGCTCCGACCTCGTCTTCCTTCACCGCGGCTGCTACCCCGAGCATCTCGAACTGGTGCGCAACTGCGCCGCGCAGGCGATTCCTGTCGTATGGGACAACGACGACGATCTCGCGGCGCTGCCGAAGGCGACGCGCGCGCAGAACGGTCACAGCAAACGGACCTCGCTCGGCTTCTTCAAGCGATCCGTCGAGATTGCGCGTGCGGCCTCGTTGATGACCACATCCAGCGAGGAGATCGCGCGCATCTACCGCGAGCTGGGGGCGCCGTCCGTTCAGGTGATCGAGAATCAGGTGGCCGGGGCGGAGCCGATCGGAAGCGGATCTCGGGATCGCAGCCTCGTGATTGGCTACACAGGGGCGGTCGAACACGCGGAGGACCTGCGAAAGCTGAAGTTCGCGAAGCTGCTGGACCGGCTGCTGGAGGAGCACCCACGCGTCCGTTTCGTCTCCGTCGGCATAGATCTCGGGCTCCAGTCACCTCGTTATCACTGCCACGGATTCGTCCCGTTCAGAGATCTCGCGACGATCGTCAGAGGATTCGACGTCGGGATCGCTCCGCTGCTCGAGACGCCGTTCAACCGCAGTCGCTCCGACATCAAGGTCAAGGAGTACGCGGCCGCGGGCGCGATGTGGCTCGCCTCCCCGATCGGGCCGTACCGGCAGCTCGGCGAGGCGCACGGCGGTCAGCTTGTCGCGGATGGCGATTGGTACGAGGCGCTCACGCGGGTGGTGGAGGAGGACGCGCTGCGCGATCGGCTCACGAGACAGGCGTGCAGGTGGGCGCGGCAGCAGACGGTTCGAGCCACCGCTGCTCGTTGGGAGGCCGCGGTTCAGCTCGCCGTCAGAACGACGCGGGCGAGAGCGCAGGCGGCGCGCGTCTAGACTGCGCCCGTCGTGGACCTCGATGCGTATCGACAGCAGGCGGAGGCCTTCGTCGCCGAGCTCGGCGACGAGTACCACGCGCACTACGCGGGGCTGCGGCGGGAGTTCGCGGTCGACGCGATCTACGCCCGTCATCGGGCGTTGTTCTCGTTCGAGGCGGTCGCGGGACTGCGTGAGCGCGTCGCGGCCGCGGCCGCGGCGGCCGGCGTTCGCGACGACGAGGCGCGACGTCTGCGGATGCTGCTCGACTTCGCCGTCGAGGGCTGCCTCGGCCAGGCGACGGCGGCCGAGGCGGAGGCGCTCGCGCGGCGCGAGGCGTCGCTGCGGCTCGACGTCGGCGGCAGTGTGCTCGGCTTCCGCGAATCGAGCGTCGCGCAGGCCAACGAGCCGGACCGCGAGCGGCGCGCCGCGATCGAGGCGGCACGGCTGGAGGCGACCGAGAGCGAGCTCAACCCGCTTCACCGAGCGGCGCTCGAGCGAACCCGTGCTCTGGTGACCGAGCTGGGCTGGCCGAGCTACCGCGCGATGTGCGAGGAGCTGAAGGGGTACGACCTCGGCGCGCTCGGCAGGTCGACCGATGCGTTCCTCGACGCGACGGCGGCCGCGTATCCCGACGTGCTCGCGCCGGCGCTGCAGCGGACGGTCGGGAGCGGTCTCGACGGCCTCCTGCGCTCCGACCTGCCGTGGTTCTTCCGCGCCCGCGATGACGACCGCGCCTTCCCGGCGGCGCGGCTGCTCGCGTCGTACACGGCGACGCTCGACGGTCTCGGCCTGAGCACCGACGCCGGCGGGCGGATCGCGCTCGACGTCGAGGCGCGACCGGGCAAGTCGCCGCGCGCCTTCTGCGTCGCGGTGCGCGCGCCTCAAGACGTGCGGCTCGTCGTCGCCCCGGTGGGCGGTCGCGACGACTACGCCGCGCTGCTGCACGAGGGCGGCCACGCGCAGCACTTCGCGCACATGGAGACGACGCTGCCGTTCGAGTACCGCCAGCTCGGCGACAACGCGATCACCGAAGCGTTCGCCTTCCTCTTCGACCACCTCGCCGAGGATCCGCGCTGGCTGGCGCTGCGCGGCGTCGCCGACGCCGACGGAGGACTCGCGCGGCATGCGCGCGCCGCGCGCCTCGTCTACCTGCGCCGCTACTGCGGCAAGCTCGCCTACGAGCTGACCGCGCACGGCGAGGCGCCGCCCGGCGACGCGCTGCTGGCCGACGTCTACGCGCGCTCGCTGTCGGAGGCTGTCGGCGTCGCGTGGCCGGCGGCGAACCACCTCGCCGACATGGACTCCGGCTTCTACGTCGCCGCCTACCTGCGCGCGTGGGCGCTGGAGACCCATCTGCGCCGCTGGCTGACCGACCGCTTCGGCCCCGACTGGTTCACCGTCCCCGAGGCCGGCGCCGCGCTGCGCTCGCTGTGGGCGGAGGGCCAGCGCCTGAGCGCCGAGGAGCTGCTCGCATCGCTCACCGGCGAGCAGCTCGACCTCGACGTGCTCGTCGCCGACCTCGGCATCTGAGCGGCTGCGGGGCGCGGTAGGGTCGGCGGCATGAGCGAACCGACGGCCTCTCCTGAGCTGCCGCTGACCGGCGGCTGCAACTGCGGCGCAGTGCGCTTCGAGGTGCGCGCGCCGTTCGAGTCGGCCGGCTACTGCCACTGCACCCGCTGCCAGCGGCGGACCGGCGCGGCCGCCTCACCGGCCGGTGTGGCTGACTCGGACGCAGTCGTGGTCATCAGCGGCGCCGAGCACGTGCGGTCATGGGAGCCGGCGGACGGCTGGCCGAAGTCGTTCTGCGTGCTGTGCGGCTCGCACCTGTTCGCCGGGCATCCCGGCGAGGGCGACGGCGTCGGCGTGCGGCTCGGCGCGATCGATGGCGACCCCGGCATTCGGCCGCAGTGGCACCAGTTCGTCGCCTCCGCGCCAGTGTGGGAGCCGCTGCCGGACGACGGCCTGCCGCGCTTCGACGGCCGCCGTCCGGACTGAGACTGACTAGAGCTGCTTGCCGACCGCTCTGCGAGCCTTCTCGGCGGTCTGCACGATGCGGTCGACGGAGTCGACGCGGCGAGCGCGAGCGCTCTTCTCCTCCAGCTTGCGCGAGAGCGAGTCGAGCTGGTCGATGCCCTTGCCGAGCAGCTCGTCGAGGTTGCCGAGCACGTCGTCGGTCTGCTCGCGACCGCGGCGCACCAGCTCCGAGACGAGGTCGTTCGCGTCTCCCCTCGTGACCCTGCCACGCTCGACCGCCTCGTCGAGCGTGCCCTGGATCCGGTCGGCGGCGAGCAGCACGAGGTTGAGCGGCTCGAAGACGTGATCGGAGAGCTGCTCGCGCAGCGTGCCGACGAGCTGACCAAGCGGGTCCTCGCCCTTCGCCGTTCTCACGCTCGCAGCCGCCTCGGCGACCCCGGCGGTCGCGGCTGCAGCCGACGGCGCTGCCGTTCTTCTGGCGGCCGGTCTTCTGGCCGCCGCTCTTCTCGCTGCCGCTCTTCTGGCAGCGGGTCTTCTCGCGGCCACTCTTCTGGCAGCGGGTCTTCTGGCGGCCGGTCTTCTGGCGGCCAGTCTTCTCGCGGCGGCTCTTCTGGCAGCCGGCGCGGTTCTTCTGGCGGCCAGTCGTCTGGCCGCCGCTCTTCTGCTCGCCGGCGCTCTCGCGGCGGCTCTTCTCGCGGCAGGCGCTCTTCTCGCAGCCGCTCTTCTGGCGGCCGGTCTTCTGGCGGCCAGTCTTCTCGCGGCGGCTCTTCTGGCAGCCGGCGCGGTTCTTCTGGCGGCCAGTCGTCTGGCCGCCGCTCTTCTGCTCGCCGGCGCTCTCGCGGCGGCTCTTCTCGCGGCAGGCGCTCTTCTCGCCGCCGCTCTTCTCGCTGCTCTTGCGGCCGGCGCTCTTCTGGCGGCGGCTCTTCTTGCGACGGGCGATCTGCTCGCGGCGACTCTCGCGACGGGCGTTCTGGCCGCGGCTCTGACAGCCGTCGGTCTTCTCGCCGTCGTTCTTCTCGACGTCGCTCTCGCGGCCGCCGATCTGCGCGCAGCTCTTCTACCGGCTGCGGACGATGCGGGGGACTTCGGCTGCGGCATTGACGGCTCCTCAGAAGCGGGGTGTAACGGGCGGTGGGCGCGAGGCTACCGCAGCGGCATGTCGACGCGTTACCGCAACAGCAGTTCGAGCAGGGCTTTTTGCGCGTGACGACGGTTCTCTGCCTGGTCCCAGATGCGCTGACGCGCTCCGTAGAGGACCTCCGCGGTGATCTCGTCACCGGGGTGCGCGGGCAGGTCGTGCAAGGCGATCGCGTCGGGCGCGGCGTGGTCGAGCAGCGCGTCGTCGACGCGGTAGGAGGCGAGCGCGGCGCGCCGCTGCGCAGCCGTCTCCTCGTCACCCATGCTGACCCAGACGTCGGTGTAGACGGCGTTGGCGCCGGCGACCGCCGCGGTCGGATCGTCGAACAGCTGCGCGCCGGTCCCATCCTCCAACTGGTACCCGGCCGGAGCCGCGACGCGCACCTCGATGCCGGCGCGCGTGCCGAGCAGCGCGAGCGAGCGCGCGACGTTGTTGCCGTCGCCGACGTAGGTCAGCACGAGCCCGTCGAGTCTGCCGAAGGTCTCCTTCAGCGTCATCAGATCGGCGAGCGCCTGGCAGGGATGGTGCTCGGCGGTGAGCATGTTGAAGACCGGCACGCTCGCGTGCTCGGCCAGCTCCTCGACGAGCGCGTCCGCGTGCGTCCGGATGCCGAAGGCGGCGACGTGCCGCGACAGCACATAGGCGGTGTCGCGCACCGGTTCGCCGCGACTGAGCTGCATCTCGTCGGGCCGCAGGATGATCGGGTTGCCGCCGAGCTCGAAGACGCCGGCCTCGAACGAGAGCCGGGTGCGCGTCGACGGCTTCTGGAAGATCAGGCCGATGCTCTTGCCGGCGAGCGCGGCGGAGCCGAGCGGGTCGGCCTTCAGTTCGATCGCGCGATCGACGAGCGTCAGCAGCTCGTCTCTGGTCAGTTCTGTCCCGGTCAGGAAATGGCGCGGCACGGCCGCCAGTGTACGGTCAGACGATGGCGTTGCGCGTCGTGACCTGGAATCTCTTCCATGGACGCTCCGTTCCACCGCGCGATCACGACTTGATGCACGCCTTCTCAGAGCGTCTTTCCACCTGGTCGTGGGAGGTGGCGCTGCTGCAGGAGGTGCCGCCGTGGTGGGGACCGCCGCTCGCGCTCGCGTGCGACGCCGAGCAGCGCACCGCGCTCACCTCGCGCAACCAGCTGCTGCCGCTGCGACGCGCGGTCGCGCGACGGCGGCCGGAGCTGCTGAAGTCGGGCGGCGGCGGCGCCAACGTGATCCTCGTGCGCGGCGCGCGCGTCGACGCCCACGCGCGGCGACGGCTCTGCCTGTGGCCTGAGCGTCGCGTCGTGCACGGCGTCCGCGACGAGCACGGCCGCTGGTTCGCGAACCTGCACGCGACCGTGCACGACGACCCGCGGGCGCGGCGCGAGATCGCGACAGCCGCGGCGACCGCGCTGCGCTGGGCCGGCGGCGCGCCGCTCGTCTTCGGCGGCGACCTCAACGTGCGCGACCCGGAGGCGGGCGGGCTGACGCACGTCGGCGGCAGCGGAGTCGACCACGTCTTCGCCGCGAACGGGCTCGCGCGTGCGTGCGGCAGCGGACGTGAGCTGCTCGATCGCGGCGACCTCTCCGACCACGCGCCGGTGCGCGTGACGCTCGGCTAGGACGCGCGTCCTAGCCGCGTGCGCGCAGACCGAAGCCGCGCAGCGTCAGCAGCGCCTTCTCGCCGAGCGTGCCGTGTCTCGGCAGCACGCCAAGCTGGGTCGCCGCGTCGTAGAGGTCGTAGAAGGCGCGCACGCGCAGCAGTCTGCCGCCGCGCAGCTCGCAGTAGAAGACGCAGTGGATGACGACGAAGCGATTGGTCGCCGGCAGTCCGTCGAGCGCCTCGCGATGGGTGCCGGCGAGCTTCGCCGGCGCGGCCAGGTAGCGACCGTCGGTGAGCCGCTCGCCGGCGCGCTCCAGGCGCACGTCGGGGAAGCCGCCCCACAGTCTGCGCGCCAGCTCGCCCAGCTCCTCGACGCCGACGTACGGACCCCTCGTGAGCGGGTCCTCGTAGTGGACGTCGGGATCGCACAACGGCGCGAAGGCGGCCGCGTCGCGTCCCGACCATGCCGCCTCCCAGTTGTCGAGCAGCCGGTCGACCGGCCGGCGGTCGACGGCCTCCTCCTCAGCCATCGCCGCCGCCGAAGTGCGGGATGCCGGCGTCGGGGGTCGAGGCTTCTGCGTGCAGGCGGCGCGGGATCCGCCCGGCGCTGCGCGCCAGCCGCCCGGCCTCGACCGCGGCGCGGATCGCGAGCGACATCGCGCGCGGGTCGTGCGCGCGGGAGATGGCGCTCGCGCACAGCACCGCGTCGCAGCCCAGCTCCATCGCGAGCGCCGCGTCGGAGGCGGTGCCGACGCCGGCGTCGAGCACGACCGGCAACTGCGTGCGCTCCCGGATGATCGCGACGTTGTACGGGTTGTTGATCCCCATCCCGGAGCCGATCGGCGAGCCGAGCGGCATGATCGCCGCACAGCCGACGTCCTCGAGCCGCCGCGCGAGGATCGGGTCGTCGGTCGTGTACGGCAGCACGACGAAGCCGTCGTCGACGAGGATCTCCGCGGCCTCGACCAGCTCGATCGCGTCGGGCAGCAGCGTGCGATCGTCGCCGATCACCTCGAGCTTGACCCAGTTGGTCTCGAACGCCTCGCGCGCGAGCTGCGCCGTCGTCACCGCGTCGCGGGCGGTGTAGCAGCCGGCCGTGTTCGGCAGCACCTCGACGCCGGCCTCCGCGATCACGTCCATGATCGAGCCGCGCGCGGCCGGGTCGACACGCCGCAGCGCGACCGTCACCAGCTCGCTGCCGCTGACGCGGATCGCCTCCGCCATCGCCTCCAGCGACTGGAAGCCGCCGGTCCCGAGCAGCAGCCGCGAGCCGAACGTTCTGCCGGCGATCGTGAGCGGGTCGGCCGCCGCGGCGGCGTCGAGCGCGCTCGCGGCGACGGGGGTCGGTGCTCTCTCCACGGTGCTCATCATCATCCTCCCTGGATCGCCATCACGACTTCGACCTGCGCGCCGTCGTGCAGCGGCGTCTCGTGCCAGCGGGCGCGCGGCACGACCTCGCGGTCGACGGCGACGGCGACGCCGCGCGAGTCGGGCGTCACGTCGAGCAGATCGAGTGCGGTCTGCACGGTGGCGGCGTCGTCGAGGCGGCGCTCCTCGCCGTTGAGGCGGATCGTCATGCGGCGACGTCCTTCGTCGGGGTGGTCGTGAAGCGGTCGGGCGTGAACGGCGTCGCCAGCTCGCCGAGCGGCGCGCCGGTCAGCGAGGCGAGCAGCAGGTCGGCGGTGACGGGCGCTAGCAGGATCCCATTGCGGTGGTGGCCGGCGGCCCAGTGCAGCCCCTCCAGCGCGCCGGGACCGAGCGCGGGGGCGTTGTCGGGCGTGCCCGGCCGCAGGCCGGCCTCCAGCTCCTCCAGCACCAGCTCGGAGATGCCGGGAACCAGCTCGCTCGCGTCGCGCAGCAGCTCGAAGACGCCGCCGGCGGTGACGTCGGTGTCGTAGCCGCGCTCCTCCATCGTCGCGCCGAGCACGTAGCGGCCGTCGCCGCGCGGGACGAGGTAGCCGGGGTCCATCCGCAGCACGCGCGTGAAGAGGCCGGGGCCGGCCGGGTCGCGCAGCCGCAGGATCTGCCCCTTGACCGGGCGCACCGGCACGCGCGCGGCGGTCGGGATGCCACCGAGCGCCTGCGTCCACGCGCCGGTCGCGACGACGACCTGCGCGGCCGCGATCCGCTCGCCGTCATCCAGCTCGACGCCGCTGACGCGCTCGCCCGTCGCGCTCGTCGTGACGCGCGCGACGGGCGTGCCGGTGCGCAGGTCGCCGCCCGCGCGCGCGAAGGCGTCGGCGAGCGCGGCGGCGAGCCCGCGCGGGTCGACGGCGTGGTCCTCGGGCACGTCGAGCGCCAGCCGCAGCGTCGGCGCCAGGCCCGGCTCGCGGCGGCGCGCCTCGCTCGGCAGCAGCCGCTCGACCTCGAGGCCGAGGCGGGCGCGCGCGTCGCGCTCGCGGTCGAGCGCCTCGGCCTCGTCGCGGTCGCGCGCGACGACGAGCGTGCCGCAGCGCAGGAAGCCGGCGTCGAGCGGGCTCTGCTCCGCCAGCTCGGCGACGAAGGCGGGGTAGCGGGCGGCGCTCTCCAGCCCGAGCCGCAGCAGCTCCTGCTCGGCGACGTTCGCCTCGCTGACCGGCGCGAGCATCCCGGCGGCCGCGTGGGTGGCGCCCTGCGCCACGCGCGCGTCGCGTTCCAGCAACACGGTCTTCAGGCCGTGGCGCTGCGCGCGCCATGCGACGGCAAGGCCGATGATGCCGCCGCCGGCGACGGCGACGTCGAACGTTCGATGCGATCCCTGGGGCACGTGCCTCCTTCCCTGCGCCGGCATTATCCGGATCAGGTCGTGACGGTCGGCGGTGCGTGCTCACCGCCCTCTCAGCCCACGCGGGCTCCCGTGCGATCGATGGTAGCGCCCGGCCACCGCTTCAGGTTTCTGCGCGAGCTGCCGACAACAGGGTTCGGCGGCGCTGGAGAGAGCCGGCCGCAGTCCCCCGCGGCGCACGGGAGCACAAGTGCGCCGCGGAGGAGTGCGGCCGGCCGGCTCCACCGCCGGAGCAGGGCTGGCAAGATGAGGGCGATGCCTGACCGCCGTGCACGCCTCGCCGCCGCCCGTCTCTACCTCGTCTGCGACGCGCGCGGCGACGGTCGTGACCTCGCCGCCTTCCTGGACGCCGCGCTGCGCGGCGGCGTCGACCTGATCCAGCTGCGCGACAAGCGTGGTGATGACGAGGCGATCCTGCGCGCGGCGCCGCTCTTCCGCGCCGCCGCGGACGCGCACGACGCGCTGTTCGTGCTCAACGACCGGCCCGACCTCGTCGCCGAGACCGGCGCCGACGGCGCCCACGTCGGACAGGACGACATCGGCGTGCCGCAGGCGCGCGTCGCCGTCGGCGACGACCGCATCGTCGGGCTCTCGACCCACACGCCCGCGCAGGTCGACGCGGCGGCGCAGGACGACGTCGACTACTTCGCCGTCGGGCCGGTCCACGCGACGCCGACGAAGCCGGGGCGACCGGCCGTCGGGCTGGAGCTGATCGAGCATGCCGCGAGCGAGCCGCGGCGGGTGCCGTGGTTCGCGATCGGCGGGCTCGACGCGACGACGCTGCCGGCCGCGGTCGCCGCCGGCGCGCGGCGCGCGGTCGTCGTGCGCGCGCTGACGGCGGCGAGCGACCCCGAGGCGACGGCGCGTGCGCTGCGCGCGGAGCTGGAGGCCGGCGTTGGCGCAGCGTAGCCGCAAGCGCCAGCGCTCCTCGGGCGGAGCCGGGGCGGCCTCCGGCGGGCTCGGCGACACGCCGGCGCTCGGTGGCGGCGGCTCGGAGGCCGATGCCGCGCGCGAGGACGCCGCCGCGACCGGCCGGTCCCTGCCACGTCCGGCGGCCGACACCCTCACGCCGGCCGCCCCGCCCGAACCCAGACCCTCCCGCAGCGAGCGGACCGAGCAGCGCAACGCCGAGGTGCGCGCTGGGCTCGAACCGCTCGCGAAGGGCGAGCGACCGGGCGCGGTGACGGTCGGCGCCGCCGTCGCGGCGGCGCTCGGCGCGCTGGTGCTGATCGGCTACGCGACCGGCGCGCGCGTGGGCGGCGAGGGCTCGCTCGCGGGCGCGCTCGTGCTGGCCGCGATCCTCTTCGTCGCCGCCGGCGGCATGTGGAAGGTCCAGTACTGGGCCGTGCTCGGCTTCGAGGCGCTGCTCGCCTTCCAGATCGCGGTCGCGGGACTGTCGCTGCTGGTCGCCTCCAACTGGTGGGCGGCGCTGCTGTGCGTGGCGCTGATCGGGCTCGGCGGCTGGCTCTTCTGGAAGCTGATCCGCGCGATGGCGCGCATCCAGATGCCCGAGCGGCCGACCGCTCACTGAGCACCCGAGGCTTCCTCAGACCGGAACGCGACAGCCGCCTGGCGGATTTGCTAGGCGCGGCCGGCTGTTTTGTATGACGTTCCTATAGTCTCGAACCACCATGCCCGAATCCGCTTATGACTGCATCGTCATCGGTTCTGGTCCCGGCGGCTATGTCGCGGCGATCCGCGCGGCGCAGCTTGGCCTGCGGACCGCTGTCGTCGAGAAGGACCAGATCGGCGGCCGATGCCTCAACTACGCCTGCATTCCCGCAAAGGTCGTGCTGCGCTCGGCCGACATCCTCTCGGAGGTCGACGAGGCCGCTGAGTTCGGCATCAACGTCGATGGCCGTTCGGTCGATTTCGACAAGGTCCAGGAGCGCCGCAAGAGAGTCGTCAAGACGATGACCGGCGGCGTCTCGGGCCTGTTCAAGAAGAACAGAATCGACGTCATCCCCGGCCTCGGCCAGGTCACCGCCGACGGCAACGTGATCGTCGATGGCACGACGTACGAGGCGACCAAGGGCGTGATCGTCGCGACCGGGTCGGTCAAGCGGCCGATCCCCGGCACCACGTTCGGCGGCCGCGTGATCGGCACCGAGGAGGCGTGGGCGCTGGAAGCGCTGCCGAAGACGCTCGCGGTCGTCGGCGCCGGCGCCTCCGGCTCGGAGATCGCCTCCGCCTACGCCCGTCTCGGGACCGAGGTGACGCTGTTCGAGGGCCTGGATCGTGTGCTGCCGACCGAGGACGCGGAGATCTCCAGACTGGCGGAGCGCGGCCTCAAGAAGCAGGGCATGAAGGTCGTCACGAGAACGTTCGTCGAGAACGTCGCGACGGCTGAGGACAAGGTCACCTTCACCTACAACGGTGAGCAGGGCGAGGCCGAGTGGCTCGTGATCGCGGCCGGTCGCGGCCCCGACGACGAGGGCCTCGGCCTCTCTGAGGCCGGCGTGAAGCTGACCGACAGAGGCCTGATCGAGGTCGACGGCGCGCTGCGCACCTCCGTGAGAGGCGTGTGGGCGATCGGCGACATCGTGCCCGGCCCCGCGCTGGCGCACAAGGCCTCGGAGGAGGGCATCATCGCCGCCGAGGACATCGCCGGCCACAGAACCCACCCGATCGAGTACGTCGACGTCCCGCGCGCGACGTTCTGCACCCCCAACGTCGCGAGCTTCGGCCTCACCGAGGCACAGGCGCGCGAGGCCGGCTATGACGTCGTCGTCGGCAGAGTGCCGTATGGCGCCGTCGGCGCCGGCACCGTCTACGGCGACCGCGCCGGCGTCATCAAGGTCATCGGCGACAAGAGATACGGCGAGCTGCTCGGCGGTCACATCATCGGCGCGAAGGCGACCGAGCTGATCCAGGAGCTCGTCAACGCCAAGGCGCTCGAGGGCGGCTACCCCGAAGTCGCGCGCATCGTCCACGGCCATCCCACGCTTTCCGAGGGCGTGATGGAGGCCGCGCGAGACGCCGACGGCTGGCTCATCCACGGGTAAGGAGCATCCGAGTGGCGCCGGAGTCCTCACTTCGCGTCACCCAGCATTTCACGGCCGTGCCTCCTGCCGAGGGGGCGCGGCCGTCGTTCTTCTACGACCTCGGCGACCCCGAGTCGTACCTCGCAGCCGAACGGCTCTCCGGACTGCTGCCGCTCGCCGAGTGGGTGCCGGTCGCGGCCAGCGGCCTGCCCGAGGGCGGGATCGCCGACCGCCCCGGCCGCCGCGCGGCGATCGAGGCGCTCGCCGTCAAGCGCGGCGTGCAGCCGCTGCGCTGGCCGCGTCCCTGGCCCGGTGAGACGCGCCGCGCGCTCGTCGTCGCCACCTACGCGAAGCAGATCGGCCGCGCGACCGCCTTCTCGCTCGCCGCCTTCCGGCAGGCGTTCGCGGGCGGACGCGACCTCGCCGACGACGACACGCTGCTGCTGGCGGCAGCCGCCTGCGAGGTCCATCCCAACGCGGTCGTGAAGGCGCTGGAGCGTGAGGCGGTGCTCGGCGCCGCGCTCGACCTCGCGACGGCCGCCGCCGTCGCGGCAGGCGTCAAGCGCGTGCCGGCGCTCGTGTGGGAGGGCCAGGTCTTCCACGGAGACGTCGGCGTCGACGTGCTCGCCGACCAGCTCCAGGTCGCGCAGGGACGAGCGGCGGCGATCGCCGAGGCGCTCGCGCGGAGACCGGCGCCGTGAAGGCGAAGGCGGCCTACGAGCTGATCGTCGCGCGCGAGGGCCGCGGGCCGGCGCTGTTCGCCGCGCCGGACCGGCTCGACCGCGTCGAGGTCGTCGAGATCGTCAGCGGCGAGTCGGTCCTGTTCTGGGAGCTGGAGCCGCGCGCCGCCTCACGGCTGGCGCGCGCGCTGCGCGAGGACCTCGGGCGCCTCGACGCCGACGCCTTCATCGCCGCCTGGCGCGCCGCGCAGGAGCGCGAGCGCGGCGAGTAACACGCTACCCCCCGAGCGGGGGAGATCGCAGCCGCGCCGGACCGGGTCGGCGGCGACTCCTTCGCTATCGTGCGAGAGACCGTCGATAGCAAATCGACAGGACGAGCAGCGTAGGTCAGTACTCGAAAGGAACCCGCCGTGCCGGACGTCGTGATGCCCCGCCTGTCGGACTCGATGGAGGAGGGCACGATCATCAAGTGGTTGAAGGCCTCCGGTGATGACGTGCAGCGCGGCGAGGAGCTCGTCGAGATCGAGACCGACAAGGCCAACATGGTCTACGAGGCAGACGCCTCGGGCACGTTGGAGATCGTCGCCGAAGAGGGCGCGACGCTGCCGATCGGCGAGACGATCGCGACGCTGGGCGACGGCAGCGCGCCGGCCGCGAAGGCTGAGGCGCCGAAGGCCGCCGCCGCGGAGGCGAAGGACGCGCCGGCCGAGGCGCCCGCCGCTTCCGGCGCGACCGCGACCGCGGAGCCGGCTCCCACCTCCCCCGCGCCCGCCGGTGACGGCGCCAACGGCAACGGCAACGGCCGCGTGAAGGCCTCCCCCGTCGCCCGCCGGCTCGCCGAGGAACTGGGGGTCGACCTCGGCGCGCTGGAGGGCTCCGGCCCCAACGGCCGCATCGTGAAGGCCGACGTCGAGGGTGCCGCGAAGGGCGCGCCGGCTGCCGCGAGCGCCGCGCCCGCCGCTGCTGCTGAGAGCGCCGCTCCCGCGCCGGCCGCCGCCGAGAAGCCCGCGAAGGAGATACCGGGCCCGGTCGTCTCCGGTGAGGCCGGCATCGGCAAGGGCGAGACGACCACCGTCGAGCTGACGCGCACGCAGCAGGTGATCGCGCGCCGCATGGCCGAGTCGAAGGCGACGATCCCCGACTACACCGTCACGACCGAGGTCGACATGGAGGCCGCCGTCTCGCTGCGCGAGCAGATGAAGGCCGCCGCGACCGAGACGCTGCGCGCGCCCTCCTTCAACGACATGGTCGTGAAGGCCGCCGGCCTCGCGCTGCGTGAGCACCCGAAGGCCAACGGCGCCTACAAGGACGGCAAGTGGGAGCTGTACGGCCGCGTCAACATCGGCATCGCCGTGGCGACCGATGACGCGCTGATCGTGCCGACCATCTTCGACGTCGACAGAAAGGCGCTCGGCGAGATCTCGCGCGACGCCCGCGCGCTGGCCGCGCGTGTGCGCGCCGGCAAGATCACGCCGCCGGAGCTGTCGGGCGCGACCTTCACGGTCTCCAACCTCGGCATGTTCGGCACGACCGAGTTCACCGCCGTCATCACGGCCGGCCAGGCGGGGATCCTGTCGGTCGGCGCGCTCCGCGACGAGCCCGTCGTCAAGAACGGCCAGGTCGTCCCCGGCAAGCGCATGAGCATCACGATCGCCGCCGACCACCGCATCATCAACGGCGCCGAAGCCGCGCAGTTCCTCGCACGCATCCGCGAGCTGCTCGAGACGCCCTTCTCGCTCGCCTTCTAGGCGGCCCCGTCGCACCCGGGCGCGCCCACGGCGGGCGCGCTCGGCGTCTCACCCCCAGCCGGGGCAGAGCCAGGCCAGCCCCGGCAGCATCTCACGGCGGCGATCGGCGAAGGTCGCGACGATCCGTGCGCCGATCAACGGCGCACCGTTGCCGTTCCAGCGCGACCCGCGCACGACGGCGCCCGAGGCGGCGAGGATCCGCGGCAGCCCGGCGTCGCGGAGCTGACCGACCCACAGACCGCTGCCGTCGTTCCTCCGCGCGAGCCGCACCTGCCGCCCACCGACGACCGCGGAGACGTACCGGGGCCGTGGTCGCACGGCGACCGCGATGCCGAAGCGATCGCACGCGATCGAGTTGGGCGAACGGCAGGTGACGCCGGCGTAGACGTACTGCAGCTCTGCGCCGGGCGTGAGCGGGCTCGTGACGGCGCCGGCGAGCACGGCCAGCAGCGCAGCCGCGGTCATCTCGCCCAGCCGGCGATCGCCGAGTCGGCCGGGAGGCCGATGTGGCCGAGCCGCTCCGCCACCCGCTCGACCGTCGCCAGGCGCGGGCGGCCGTCGACGCGCTGGAAGATCCACTGGTCCGACGGCGGCCACGCGAACGCGAGCCAGCGACCGTCGGGTGAGAAGGCGAGCGAGCGGACCGTGCCGGTGCCGGCAAAGGCGATCCGGGCACGACCGCCGAACAGGCGCGGCGCCGCACCGGAGGCGGCCGCGCGGCGGGCGGGCGCCGGCGTCGGTGCGACCGGCCCGAGCGCGGCCCTCGCGTCGTGGCGCGGGAAGCGGACGCTCCAGACGACGTTCGTGCCGGTGCGCGGGTCGCGGCGGACGAAGGCTGCCGTGCGCGTCATCGGCGAGGCGGTCAGCGCGGCGAAGCGGCCGTGCTCCGGGCGGGGGACGCTCGAGAGCAGGCGGCCGTCGCGGTCGAGCAGCAGCAGACCGCCGCCGCGCAGCACCAGCAGCCGGTCGGGCGGGAGCCAGGCGAGTCCCTCCACCGCCGCGCCGCTGGGCGCGGGCGGCAGCAGCACGCGCGGATGGGCGGACGCGGCGCCGGCGGGCGCGGCGCCGGCGGG